>DAHVAR010000101.1 GCA_027314515.1 Actinomycetota bacterium | reverse complement strand
TGCCTGCTTCCTGTTGTCTGTCTGCGCCGGTCATGATGTGCCGCCGAGCAGCTTCAGCCGCTGGGCAGCCACTGCGGTAGTGCTGCGCATGCGTTCCACCTCCTGCTGGAGGCGCCGCGCGCCCTCCGGGGTCAGCCGGTAGTAGCGCCGCAGCCGGGCATCCACGATTTCCTCCCGGTCGACCTCGACCAGGCGGTCAGTGTCCAGCCGGTTCAAAGCGGCATACAACGTCCCGGCGCGCAGCCGGACACGCCCCCCGGAGATCTGCGCGATGTCTGTCATGATCCCGTAGCCATGCTGCGGGCCCGCCGCCAGCGCCGTAAGGATCAGGAACGTCGGCTCACGCAACGGCGACTCAGTCATGCATCAGGTATATACCGGCTAGCTGAATATTGCAACCGGGCGTCACGGTAGCCAGGACGCGCTGAACAGCGAGCTCAGTCAGCCTTCCGGGCGCGGCTGGGCGCGACCCGCGGCGGCTCGCCGGGCTGCTTGGGGTAGACCGGCGGCCAGGGCGCGTCCATCAGGCCGGCCGCCAGGTCGCGCTCGTGCATCGCCAGGAACGCCGCAAGCGACTGCGGCGCCTCGCCCATCGCCAGCCAGGGGTCGCCGACCTGCGCCAGCCGGGACGGCAGCGAGGCGATCGTGAACTGGTCCGGATGGATCTCCTCGAGTTCGTCCCAGTGAACCGGCGTCGAGACCTGCCCGCCCGGCCGGGCTCGCACCGACCAGGCGCCGAACACCGTCTTATGCGGCGCGTTCTGGTTGAAGTCGACGAAGACCCGCTGGCCGCGCTCTTCCTTCCACCACGCCGCGGTGATCAGGTCCGGCCGCCGCCGCTCCAGTTCGCGGGCGATCGCCACGGCGGCACTGCGCACCTGATAGGAGTCCCAGTGCGCGGCCAGCCGGATGTACACGTGCAGCCCGCGGTTGCCGGTCGTCTTCGGATAGCCGGTCACTCCGGTGTCGGCCAGCAGCACCCGCAGCTCGCGAGCCGCTTGCCGGATATGGCTGAAGTCGACGCCCGGCGTCGGGTCCAGGTCGATCCGCAGCTCATCGGTGTGCTGCGGATCATCTGCTCGGTAGGGCCAGACGTGAAAGCCCAGGCAGCCAAGGTTGACCGCCCACAGCACATGATCGATGTCGGCGGCGACCAGCGCCTCGGAGGTGGTCCCGTTCGGTGTCGCCACGGTCGTGGTCTGCAGCCAGGCCGGCTTGTTCTTCGGCACCCGCTTCTGGAAGAACGACGGTCCGCCCGCACCCTCAGGGAAGCGCTGCAACAGCACTGGCCGGCCGCCCATGACGCGCAGCAACGGATCGGCGACCCGCAGATAGTGCTCCGCGAGGTCCGCCTTGGTCTCGCCCCGCTCACGGAAGTAGACCTTCTCGCCCGAGGTGATCAGGTCCCGGCCGCGGCCCGTCACGGCTGACCACCCGCCGCGCCGCCCGCGCCGCCGTCCGGTTCGCCGCCGTCCGTTCCGCCGCGCAGGGGCAGCCGCCGTAGCACCTCGTAGGCAAGCGTGGGATAAATGCTCTCCCGCACCATGAGCAGTTCGCTGACCGCGGTCTCGATGTCGATCACCAGCGACTCAAGCCGCCGCAGCAGGCCGGCCGGATCCGCCAGCGGCTGCCGGTAGCGGAACAGCGAGGTATGCACGGTCTCCACCGAGCTATAGGTGATCGGCCAGGGCAGGCCCAGGGCCGCGGTGAGCTCGCGGCGCAGGCGGCCGACCGGGTTCGGCTCCGCGGCCAGCGCGATGATCGCCGCGTCGGCGGCAACCAGGCGCCGGTAACGCAGGCGCATCGGCCGGGTCGCCTCGGTGATCGCGGCGATGGACGCCAGCCAGCCGTCGCCGTGGGAGGCCCACAGCGCGTCCTTCGGCTCGCTGAACTGCCGCCTGACCGGCAGCAGCCAGGCGATGCTCGTGTGCAACTGGCTCTCAGGCTGGCGCAGCAGGGCAGGCTCGAACGCAAGCACCTGCCGCTGCACGTCCGCCAGAGCCGCGGCGGCGGCCGGATCGGGCCGGATCATGAGCAGGTAGCCCACGCCGGGAAGGCCCCAGTTCGCCGACAGTTCCAGCTCACCGGCGAGCACCGACGGGGCGTGCCTGGCCTGAATGTCAGTCACCACAGGAACGCTAGCTCAATCGCCGCGACGGCGCCCGCCGGGCGCCGGCCGGCTGGCGGTCCGCGGTTCCCAGTGCTTCGACCGGCGGGAACGGGCTTTCACCGCCCAGCGTATTTCGTCCCGCCAGGACAGCGGGGAGTCTGCGGGGCGCCAGCACGGACAGCCCCGTTCCCGCATAGGGTGGTCTGCACACAGCAGCCCATCGCGCGGAACAGCGGAGCAAGATGACCGGCCCGGATCTCAGCCAGCGCTTGTCGGAAGTAGCCGAGCAGCCGAACGGCGGTGCCGCCGCGGCGGCGACCCTGCGCCATTGGCTCTCCGCGGATCAGCTGTTTGTCAGCAGCTCCGAGCTGCGGCGGTTTGCCGAGCAGGCGCCTGTCGAGATGATCGTCGATGCGTTCAGGTGCGATATCCCGTTCGGCACCGGTGGCAGGCGTGGACGGGTCGGTATCGGGCCAAACCGGATTAATCCCCGGACTCTTGCCCTGACCGTCGCTGGGCACTGCGAGTTCCTGAAGCAGACTGGCGGGGACTCCAGCCGGACAGTCGTCGTCGCCAACGACACCCGGGTGTTCACCGACATCAACCGGCTGCACACGTTCATGGGCGAGGACTGGTCGCTGCTGGGTACCAGCTCCCGCAGCCTGGCCCTGCTGGCCTGCCAGCTCTACGCCGTTTACGGGTTCGAGACCTACCTCACCGCACCCAAGGACCCCGACGCGTACATGCCGACGCCGGAGCTGTCGTACGCGATCCGCGCGCTGCACGCGGCAGGCGGGCTCAACGTGTCGGCCTCGCACAATCACCCCGATGACAACGGATTCAAGGTCTACACGCCGACCGGCGGCCAGTACTGCCCGCCGGAGGACTCGACCCTGTCCCGCGCGGTCGAGCAGGTCGAGCTCGACCCGCGGATTGAGGAACTTGCCGCCCGGTACCTCGGGGTGGCCGCCGAGATTCCGGCCGACGTGCACCGTAAGTACATCGGTATGTATGTCAGCCGGGACGCCGCGATCTGCGCTTCTTCGGCTCCGTTCCGGGGGAGCGTGCCGGTGGTGTACACGCCGCTGTGCGGCACCGGGCTGGCGAACGTGGGGGAGACCCTGGCCGGGGCCGGGTATCAGCTGCACACACCGCCCGACCAGTACCCGGACGGCTCGTTCGCGCCGATCCCGATGCGCTCGCCGAACCCGGAGATCCCGGGCGTCACCGATCCGGCGATCGAGTTCGCCGCGTCGGCTGGCGCCGAGCTGGTGCTGTCCAGCGATCCGGACGCCGACCGCCTCGGCGTGGAGGTGAAGCTGGCGGACGGGTCCTGGCGGCACCTGACCGGGAACCAGATCGGCGCGATCATCGCCTACTTCCTGATCGCCGACCCGGCCGGGCCGCGGCTCTCCGGGGACCTGATCACCACGGTGGCGACCAGCCGGGTGCTGCGCGTGATCGGCACGCTGGGGTCCAAGGTCCGGGTCACCGACGACCTGATGATCGGTTTCAAGTTCGTCGGCCAGTTGCTTGACACGCTCGAGGAGTCCGCTACCGGGCCAGTGGCGCTCGTGCTGGCCTCCGAAGAGAGCCACGGTTACCTGACCACGACTGACCTGCGCGACAAGGACGCGGCGTCCGGCGGGTTCATCATCGCGCACTTGCACGCGTCGATGCGCCGCAGCGGACGGACCCTGTGGGACTACCTGATGGATGTCTACGCGGCCACCGGGGTCCACATCGAGCACGGCCGGTCGCTCGTGCTGCTCGGCGCGGACGGCGCGGAGCAGATCAAGGCCGTTATGCGGTCGCTGCGCGAGCAGCCGCTGGAGCGACTCGGCAGCGAGCCCGTCACGGTCCGGCACGACTTCCTGGTGGACGGTACCGACGGGCCCCGGTCCGGTCGAACGCTGTCCCCGGGCGAGAAGGCAGCCAGGGACGTGCTGGAGATGATCAGCGAGCATTACCGGATCGTGGTGCGCCCGTCCGGAACCGAGGCCAAGCTCAAGTATTACTTCGACTATGCCGAGCCGCCGCGACCTGGTGCCGCCGCGCGATACGCGGAACTTTCGGCCGCGGTGACCGCAGACTGCTCAGCCGTGTACGCGGATCTGGCCAGGCGCGCCGGTTACGAGCTGTCGGCGGCTGCTCTCGAGCTCCCGGATGTGATGCCGGTGCAGCAGAAGGCCGGTTACCAGCCGGGCTAGGCCCGCCAGTGGCGCAACCGGGCCGACGGCACCTTACGAAGTGAGGGGACGGGGCTGATGGACGAGCGGGCCGGTCAGCCGGCCGCGGCCACCGACCTGGTCGATGTGGCCACGCTGGTGACCGCGTACTTCAGCGAGCACCCGGATCCGGCGCAGCCGTCGCAGCGGGTGTCGTTCGGTACCTCCGGGCACCGGGGCAGTGCGCTCCGGCTGTCGTTCAACTCCGATCACATCGCCGCCATGACCCAGGCCATCTGCGAATACAGGGCCGTCGCTGGCATCACCGGGCCGATCTTCGTCGGCCGGGATACGCACGCGCTGTCGGAGCCAGCCATGGTCACGGCGCTCGAAGTGCTCGCGGCCAACGACGCCGAGATCCTCATCGACAGCCGGGATGGTTTCACCCCGACGCCAGCGCTGTCCCGCGCGATCATCGCGTACAACGCTGGTCGCACCGCCGGCCCGGCGGACGGCATCGTCATCACGCCGTCGCACAACCCGCCCGACGACGGCGGCTTCAAGTACAACCCGCCCGACGGCGGGCCAGCCGGCGCTGCGGTGACCTCGGCTATCCAAGTGCGCGCCAACGAGTTGCTGACCGGCGGGCTTCGCGAGGTGCGCCGCATTCCGGTGGCCAGGGCACGGCAGGCGGCCGGCCGGTTCGACTTTCTCGGTGACTACGTTGCCGCGCTCCCGTTTGTCATCGACATGGCGGCGATCAGGGCCGCGCACGTCCGGATCGGCGCGGACCCGCTCGGTGGCGCCAGCGTGGCCTACTGGAGCGAGATCGCCGATCGGTACGAGCTGGAGCTCACCGTCGTGAACCCGGTCGTCGATCCCACGTTCCGGTTCATGACGCTGGACTGGGATGGCCGGATCAGGATGGACTGCTCGTCGCCGAGCGCGATGGCGTCGCTGATCGGGCGGCGCGCTGACTTCGCGGTGGCGACGGGCAACGACACCGACGCTGACCGGCATGGCATCGTGACCCCCGACGCGGGGCTGATGAACCCCAATCACTATCTGGCTGCCGCGATCGAGTACCTGATCCGGCACCGGGACGGCTGGCCGGCCGACGCTGCCGTGGGCAAGACCATGGTCAGTTCGTCGATGATCGACCGGGTGGCCGACGAAAGCGGCCGGCGCCTGGTGGAAGTACCCGTCGGCTTCAAGTGGTTCGTGCCCGGCCTGACCGACGGGAGCCTGGCGTTCGGCGGCGAGGAAAGCGCTGGCGCATCGTTCCTGTGCCGGGACGGCCGGGTGTGGACGACGGACAAGGACGGGATCATCCTGAACTTGCTCGCCGCCGAGATCATCGCGGTCACCGGCAGCTCGCCGAGCACGCTGTACCGGTCGACGGCCGACCGGCTCGGTGACCCCGCGTACGCCCGGATCGACGCGCCCGCGACGCCGGAGCAGAAGGCAGTGCTCGCCAGGCTGTCCCCGGATCAGCTCGGGGCCGCGGAGCTGGCCGGCGAGCCGGTGCTGGCCCGGCTGACCGCTGCGCCGGGCAACGGCGAGCCGCTGGGCGGGATCAAGGTGGTCACCGACTCCGGCTGGTTCGCCGCCCGGCCGTCCGGCACCGAAGATGTCTACAAGCTGTACGCGGAGTCCTTCCGCGGGCCCGGCCACCTGGCCCGCATCCAGAGCGAAGCGCAGCAGTTGCTCGCCGGCATCCTTAGCTGACAATTGGTGGCGAGCCCTGGTCGGCTCCCAGATTCGACTCCCTGCTAGTTTCCCGGCTATCAGCGCCCGCTATGAGCGTTTTATCCCCGGCAAACCAGCAGGGAGTCAGCTAGATGATGTTGCCGGGGAGTTATGAGATTGCCAGCCGTGGTCGTCAACCCGACCCGGGTCCGCGGCGGCCTGGACCGGCTGCGGCAGCGCTGTGAGCGGGCCGCGGCGGAGTACGGCTGGGCGCCGCCGCGGATGCTGGCGACGTCGGCAGGCGATGCCGGTTCCGCGGCGGCCCTGACCGCTGTCGAGGACGGCGCCCAGCTTGTCATCTGCGTTGGCGGTGACGGCACCGTGCGGGCGTGCGCGCAGGCGCTGGCCGGGACGAGCGTTCCGCTGGCGATCGTGCCGGCCGGCTCGGCGAACCTGACGGCCAGGGCACTGGGCGTTCCCGCCGGACTGGATGCGGCGCTCGCGACCGCGTTCGGGGGCCGGGACGCGCGGATCGACCTGGCGACCGCGGACGGCATCGTGTTCACCGCGATGGCCGGAATCGGGCTGGACGCCGCCGTCGTGGGCGCGACACCGGATGCCGCCAGGCGCCTGGCGGGCTGGCCCGCGTACGCCGGGGCCGCGGTCGGCCAGTTGCTGCGCCGGCCCGCTACGTTCTCCCTGCGGCTGGACGGCGGCGAGCCGCTGATCAGGCGCGCCAGGGCGATCACGGTCGGGAACTCGGGCGCGCTGCCGGGCGGCTTCCCGATCCTGCCGGACGCGCGCGTCGACGACGGCGTGCTCGACGTGCTGATCCTGGCGCCGTCCGGGCTGGCCGGCTGGCTGCAGGTCGGCCTGCGCGTCGCGGTGCACAGCCGGGCCGCCGATCGGCAGCTGGAGCGCCGCCGAGCGCGCGAAATCGAGATATGCGCCGACGAGGAACTGCCGCGGCAGATCGATGGCGAGGTCATCACCAGCGGCCGGTCGCTGACGGTGGCGATCCGGCCAGGCGCCCTGCTGGTCCGGGTTCCGGCTTAGGCGCGCAGTGCCGGCAGCTGGCTAAGGCCGGCAGCTGGCTAAGGCCGGCGGCTGGCTGCACGCATCGGCGCCGCCGGATCAGTCCGCTGGCGGCCACAACGGCTCGCTGACCTCGAATCCGACTGGCGTGCCCCAGCGGTTGCGGAAGGCCACTTCGTGGGCAGGCCGCCGGGGGGCCACGCCCCACCGCCCGGTCGGGTAGCCGAGCGAGACCAGGCACGCCATGCTCCAGCCCTTGCCAGCCGGCCCGCCCAGGATCTGCATGGCCTGCTCGCCATGGAAGATGCCGAGGACCGAGGTCAGCGAGCTGCCGACGCCGTCAGCCCTGGCGGCGAGCTGGGCGCTCCACACTGCCGGGAAGATGGAGCCACCGGAGCCGTCGCCGCGAGCGAACGCGGCCAGGAATAGCGGCACGTCCTCGAAGTGGTCGGCGAGGTGCTGCGCGGACGCCTGCACCCGCAGCAGCGAGGCGCTCTGGCGATCGTCGGGCGCGGACCTCGCGCGCTCGAGCCGCTCGCGGTAGAACGTCTCCCACAGCCTGCCGATCGCGTCCCGGTACAGCGGCCCCAGCTTCGCCTTGACGTCCGGATCGTCGATCAGCAGGAATCGCCAGTCCTGAGCGTTGCCGCCGCTCGGCGCGCGGATGGCGGCGTCCAGGATGCGGGCCTGGACGACGTGCGGGATCGGGTCCGGCTTGACCCGCCGCATCGCCCTGGTCGTGTACAGCGCCTCGTAAATATCCATCGTGCCGCCTTCCGCCACCGCTACCCTGGACCGGATCATGCCATACGTCCCGGGCCTCCGGTCCGGTGACGACAGGCAGGAAACGGGCGATGCGGCGGTCGGCCGACTGGGTATGCACGCGGTTAAGTGCAGACCACCGGCAGTGCAGAACGGAGAACAGTAATGAAGGGTTTCCGCAACTTCTTGCTGCGCGGCGACATCATCGTCGTTGCGGTGGGCCTGATCGTGGCGCTCGCCTTCAGCACGCTGATCAGTGCCTTCACCACCAGCATCATCAACCCGCTGGTGGCGCGCGCGGAGGGTACGAACTCGGCGGGCCTCGGCTGGCAGCTCGGCGCTGCGGGGAATACGGCGACGTTCGTGAACGCCGGCGCGTTCATCTCGGCCGTGATCTACTTCGTCATCTTCATGGCCGTCATTTACTTCGTCATCATCCTGCCGTACAAGGCGGTCTCGGCCCGGCGCGGAGTCACCGTGTTCGGCGCGCCGGCGCCGGTGAAGACCTGCCCGGCGTGCCTGTCCGCCGATCTTCCGGCCGCCGCGTCGAAATGCAAGTACTGCGGCACGGACCAGCCGGCCGCGTAGGTTGGCTCCATGGACTACACCCACCTCGGCCGCAGCGGCGCCACCGTCAGCAGGATCTGCCTGGGCACGATGAACTTCGGTGCGCACACCGATCCGGCCGATGCGCACCACATCATGGACCATGCCCTTGAGCAGGGCGTCAACTTCTTCGACACGGCGAACACGTACGGACGGCCGCGCGCCGAGGGCGTGACCGAGTCGATCGTCGGCGACTGGCTTGCCGCCGCGCCCGGTCGCCGGGACAAGATCGTGCTGGCGACCAAGCTGTACGGTGGCAAGGGCGAGTGGCCCAATGACCGGTTCCTGTCGGCGATCAACATCCGCCAGTCCTGCGAGGCGTCGCTGCGCCGGCTGAAGACCGACCACATCGACCTCTACCAGATGCATCACGTGGACCGGTCGACGACGTGGGATGAGATCTGGGAAGCGATGTCGGTGCTGCGCACGCAGGGCAAGGTGACCTACACCGGCTCATCGAACTTCGCCGGATGGCACCTCGCGCAGGCGCAGGAGGCAGCGGGCCGGCGCGGATCGCTTGGCCTGGTCAGCGAGCAGAGCCTGTACAACCTGGCCGAGCGCACGGTCGAGCTCGAAGTGCTGCCTGCGTGCCGGGGGTACGGGCTCGGCGTGCTGCCCTGGAGCCCGCTGCACGGCGGCCTGCTCGGCGGCGTGCTGGCGAAGGAAAACGGGCCGCGCAGCGGCGCCGGGCGGTCCGCCGAGATGCTCGCCGAGCGCCGCCCGCAGATCGAGGCCTACGAGACGTTCTGCGCCGAGCTGGGCCATGAGCCAGCCCAAGTCGCGCTTGCCTGGCTGCTCCATCAGCCCGCGGTGACGGCGCCGATCGTCGGACCGCGGACGCTTGGCCAGCTGACGAGCGCGATCGCGGCCGGGCACATCAGCCTGGACGACAAGGCTCTGGCCCGGCTAGACCAGATCTTCCCCGGCCCTGGCGGGGCCGCGCCCGAGGCTTACGCCTGGTAGCCGAACTCGGGCGGTTCGGATTCGGGTGTCAGGCCGGGATTGTGGCGAGATCGCTGAGTAGCAGTTCACGGTCTTCGCCGTCGGCGATGCCGGCGGCCGCTGCGCGAGCACGGTCCCGCCAGCCGGCGGACTCGCTGTGGTTGCCGGCCACCGCATGCGCCCGCGCGAGTGCCTCGAAAGCGTAGCCGAGATCGACGTCGCCGATGCCGTGCCCGGTGCAGATGTCGTGGGCCAGCTGCGCGTGGTAGAGCGCCGACTCAGGCCGGCCAAGCACGGAGTACACGCGCGAGCAGAGCCAGTGGCTGCGCGCGAAGTTCAGCGGCTTGCCGACCTGGAGCCAGTGGTAGGCGGACGCGTGCGCCATGTGGATCATCCGCGCGTCGTCGTCAGGCGTCCGATCCTGCTTCTCCAGCAGCGTCCAGGTGCCGTTGAACAGTTCGGCGGCGAGCCTGCGGTGCAGCGGAAGATCGGGCGCGTGCGGCGCGCTGAGGTCGGGCCGCCGGCCGTCCGGCCGGCCCCGGATCTGCTTGGTGAGCCTGACGTCTTCCTCGAGGTAGCCGATTGCCTGGAAGAATGCACGCGCGGGGTAGTTGAGCATGCCGGTCTCGAGCGTGAGGTAGTCGAGGCCGCGAGCCGCTCCCCACTGCTCGGCGGCCCGCATCAGCGCTCGGGCGATGCCTTGCCGCTCCTGCCCCGCTGCGGTGATCAGTTCCCCGACGTAGGCGTCCACCTGGCCAGTGAAATGCGTCCGCTCAGCGGCATGTACGACGCCGGCGATCTCGTTGCCAGCGACCGCGACGAATACGGCGCTGTCCGGTGCGCCCGCTGACTCCGTTGCATCGGAAAGCCAGCCGCGCACGGCCGCCAGCCAGGCGTCGTCGTCGCGCCATGGCGCCTTGCCCGCAGTGAGCCGGGCAGCGAGAGCCATGATCGCCTCGCGGTCGGCAGGGGCGTACCCACGGATCTCGGCGGGCTCACTCACGTCGGCACGCTAGCACCCGTTGACCCGGGCAAGCGCTAGCTCAGGAACGAAAGGCGAACCTGGCGATCTGGATTGTCGGCATTCAGGTCGACGACCGCCACCGACTGCCAGGTGCCGAGCGCGAGCCGGCCGCCGATCACCGGGATGGTGGCATACGGCGGCGCGAATGCCGGGAGCACGTGCGAGCGACCGTGGCCGCGCGAGCCGTGCGCGTGGCGCCATCGGTCGTCCTCGGGCAGCAAGCCGGCCAGGACGGACAGCAGGTCGTGGTCGCTGCCGGCGCCGAGCTCGAGCACGGCCAGGCCCGCGGTGGCGTGCGGCACGAAGACATTCAGCAGGCCATCGCCGCCGCCGGATGCCTGCTGCGCGAACTGCGCGCACTCGCTGGTGATGTCGTGCACGACCGGACGGCTGCCGGTGTGCACCCTGAAGGTAGTGGTCTGCATCGCATCAGGTTCGCAGGTACGAGGCGCCGTTGAGATCCAGGATGGCGCCGCTGGCCCATTCAGCCTCGGGCGAGGCAAGGAAGACCACAGCCGCGGCGATCTCTTCGGGCTGCGCTACCCGGCCGAACGGGCTCTGCGCGCGGATGGCGTCGCCAGCGGCGCCCTGGAGGTGCGCGGCGGCCATGTCGGTCTGCACGAAGCCCGGCGCGACAGCGGCCACGGTGATGTTGTGCGGTGCGAGCGCGACTGCCAGGGACTGGCCAAGCGCATTCAGCCCGGCCTTACTCGCGCCGTAGGCCGGCTGGCCCGGCTCGCCGCGGAACGCTCCCCGCGACGACACGTTGACGATCCGGCCGCCGCCGGCGGCAATCATGTGCTGCACGGCGCACCAGGTCACGTTCGCGGCGCCGATGAGGTTCAGGGCGATAGTGTCCTGCCAGACCTGCTGCCACGTCGCGTACGAGACGTCCGTGACCAGGTGCGCCGACCGGCCGTAGCTGGCCGCGTTGTTCACCAGCACGTCAAGGCCGTGCAGGCGGCCGGCTGCCTCGTCGACCATGGTCCGGACTGCCGCCGGGTCGGCGATGTCGGCCTGCACGATCACGTGTCCGTCGCCAGGCAGTTCAGCCAGCACAGCGGCGGCGAGGTCCGGCGAGTCGCGGTGGTGAATCGCCACGCTGTCGCCAGCCCCGGCGAATGCCTGGGCGATCGCGCGGCCGATGCCCCTGGACGAGCCCGTTACCAGAATCTTGCGATTAGTCATCCGATGACTTTAACGTCCGGCCACTCGTCAGGCCCACCGCACGTGCATGTGCGCGGGCCAGGAGTCGGCCAGGCGCTGGTCGCCGCTGACCCGGACGGCCGCGTCGTGCGGTACCCGGTTCCACAGGAACAGGTAGAGGTCGCAGGCCGTCCCCGCGAGCGTGCAGTCAGCCGGCGCGCCGTCCGGGGGTGCACCGCGGCCGGCCGCGACCACGCTGGTGGCGTCACCGCTCAGCCGGAGATGCCAGTCCTGGCAGACGTCGGTCGCACGGATTCGCAGCAGCGGGCCGCCGGCCTTGTCGCCCGCTCCGCTGTCTCGCTCCGGATCGGCAGCCGGAGCCGCCCCGCGGCCGAAGAACCCGGTCAGCAGTTCGTCCACGCCGTCGGCGGCGAACTCGGCCGGATAGCTCGGCCTGCTGCCCGCGGCAAGCTCGGCGTCGGCGCGATGAATTGCCGTTTCGTGTGCCTGGCGCCGGGCCCAGAATGCCAGCGGCGAGGGCGCTGGCAGGAATGTCCATGCAGGCATGCCGGGATCGGCACTGGCGAGCGCGCCTGCCAGCGCGTCGAGCCCGCTGAGGTACCAGTCGCGCAGTTCCCGGTCCGGCGGCCCGGCCGCAAGCTGCGCTGCCTCTGGCTGCTCAGGCATCATCTCCGTCTGCTGCCCGACCACGTACGCCGCTGCCCACCGATGGACATAGCCGATGTGGCTGAGCAGATTGCGCACCCGCCAGTCCGGGCACGAGGGCACGCGCGCTGCCGGGCCAGCCCGGCCGGCAGCGGCCGCCAGCAGCCTGCCGTCGTGCGTCAGCGCCCGGATGTGCTCGTCTGGGTTCACAACCTCAGCCTGGCAGCCAGTGCAGGCACCTGCCACCCGTTATTCGCTGGTGACGATCTTGCTGGTGGTTGCTTGCCGCCGGACACGGCAGAATGTCCCGCATGACACAGCACACGATCCCGGCTGAGTCCGCAGCCGATGGCGCTAGCCGGGCCGATCGGGCGGTCCGCGCCGTTGCCGACGAATTCGTGCGGCAGGCAGCTGAGCTCAATCCGCTACTCGCGACGACGCTCGGGTTGCCGGACTGGCAGGACGAGCTCCCTGACCTGTCTCCGGCCGGCCATGAGGCCACCGCCGAACTGCAGCGAGCGACGCTGGGCCGGCTTGCCGGGCTGGAGCAGGCGGCCGGGCCAGCAGGCTTTGCGGACGGCGACGAGCGGCGGTGTGCCCGGCTGCTGCGCGAACGGCTGGAAACCGAGCTGGCGATCAGCGCCACCGGAGAGCACCTGCGGGCGATCTCGAACATTTTCGGCCCGCCGCAGCAGGTGCGGGGCAGTTTCCTGCTGATGCCGGCTGCTACCGCTAGCGACTGGGCGGTGATCAGCCGCCGGATGGCAAAGGTCCCGGCCGCGCTGGCCGGCTACCGGCAGTCGCTCGCGGCCGGGTCGGCGCGCGGCTTGCATGCCGCACCGCGCCAGGTTGAGACCGTCGCCGGGCAGCTGGCGGACTGGCTGGCGACCGGGGCGGGCCGGGGCTGGTTCACCGACTTCGCCCGGCAAGCGCCTGCGGACGGGCCTGCCGCCTTCCGGACCGACCTGGCGGCGGCGAGCACCGCGGCCGACGCGGCCACCGCCGCACTGGCTGACTGGCTGCTGACCGAGTACCTGCCCGCCGCGGCCGGAACACCTGACGGCGTGGGGGAGGAGCGGTACCTGGCCGGCGCCCGCCGCTGGAACGGGGCAGCACTCGACCTGGCCGAGGCCCACGACTGGGGCTGGGCACAGTACCGGCAGATCATGGCCGACATGCGGGCCGAGGCGGACCGCATCCTGCCCGGCTCCACGCCGCGGGAGGCAATGCACTACCTCGACAGCCATGGCGAGGTAGTCGACGGCGTCGAGGCGGTCCGCGAGCGGCTGCAGCAGCTCATGGACGAGGCGATGGCCAGCTTGTCGTCGGCGCACTTCGAGCTAGCCGACCCGATCAAGGTCGTCGAAGCGCGAATCGCGCCTCCTGGCAGCGCCGCCGCCCCCTACTACACCGCTCCGTCGCAGGACTTTTCCAGGCCTGGCCGTACCTGGCTGCCGACGCTGGGCAAGAGCACGTTCCCGATGTGGGGCCTGATCAGCACCTGGTACCACGAGGGCGTGCCTGGCCATCACCTGCAGATCGCGCACTGGCGGTACCTTGCCGCGCGGCTGTCGGTCTACCAGACCAGCCTCGGCCAGGTCAGCGCATGCTCTGAAGGCTGGGCGCTGTATGCCGAGCGGCTGATGGACGAGCTGGGCTTCCTGGACGGGACCGGCGCGCGGCTCGGCTACCTGGACGCACAGCTGATGCGCGCTATCAGGGTGATCGTCGACATCGGCATGCACCTGCGGCTGCCAGTCGCGGCCGACTGGGCGCCGGGCGCCGGCCAGGCGTGGACGCCCGAGCTGGCACTGGAGTTCTTCGACTCGCACAGCGGGCGGGGGCGCGCTTTTGCGGACAGCGAGATTGTCCGCTACCTCGGTGCCCCCGGCCAGGCGATCAGCTACAAGCTGGGAGAGCGGGCCTGGCTGGCCGGCCGCGACGCCGCGAGAGCGGCGCACGGCGCGAGTTTCGATCTCAAGTCCTGGCACATGGCAGCGCTGTCGCTCGGCTCTCTCGGGCTGGACGACCTGGCTGGCGAACTGGCCAGGCTCTGACTAGCGGCGGGCGGGTGCCTGCCCGCGCCTGCGCAGGTCATCGCGGACCTGGGTGCCGAGCCGGTGAGTCTCGTGGTGATCGATCAGCGCGCCCGCCACGGCACCGGTCAGCAGCGGCGCGAGCGCGAGCGCGCCCTGGCCGGCCTTGACGAGCAGCCTGCGCTCTAGCTTGCGGCGCAGCGGCGAGCCGACGGCGAGGGCCAGGCCGCTGCTGGTGAGGCGGACGCCGCGGCGCTCGGCCCAGGCGCCGGTATAGGCCAGCATCCGCTGAGCCGCGGTGCCGGGCGCCGGCATCTCGTACACCTCGTGAAGTTCGGCGATGAGCTTGAGCTCGATGGCCACCAGCGCGAGTGTCTCTACGCCGAGTTCCAGCGGCGCGGTCGGGACGAAGGGAACGGCAGCCGCTGCGCCAACCGCCGCGCCGACCCCGGCGGATGCCCGGGCGGCACTGGCGATGAGGCGGTCAGCGAGCTGCTCGGCGGCCAGGCCCGGATACTGCTGGCGAAGCGTGACGTAGCCGCGGATCGGCACCCTGGGTGCCATGTCCAGCACCTGGGCGGTCAGCCGCTGGCTGCTCGCGCGCAGGCCGCGTATGGTCGCCGAGCCGCCAGCCTGCGCGCCGCGCCGGGTGCGATGAGTGGCGGCCCGGCTGAGCTGGACCGAGCGCCTGGTCGCCGCACCGGTCCGGCCGGCCAGGCCGGTGATCTGCCGGGCAAGCCGCCTGCGCCGCGACTCGTCCTGCGCCTCGCTGAGCTCGCCGGCCAGCTCAGCGAGGCGCTGCGGGATCAGTTGCCCGTTACCCGCGGCCCGGTGATCATCCTGGCCCATGGCTGGTCGCCACCCACGTCGATGGAGCGGACGCCGGGTCAGCCGGCCTGGTGTTCCAGCGCCCGGCGGGTCAGCACCTTCGCCAGATGGCGGCGGTACTCGCGGTCCGCGTGGATGTCCTCGCCCGGCGAGGTGCCATCGGCAGCGTGCTGCGCCGCTTGCGCCGGGGATGCGCCGCCCGCCAGTGCCTTCTCGGCGGCGGTCGCCCGGAGCGGCGTCGGCCCCATGTTGGCCAGCGCGATCCGGCCGTCAACCGCGGCAACCCCGACGATCGCCCAGTCGTTGGCGCGCCTGACGAACTTCTGGTACCCCCACGGGACGCCGGGCTGGCGCGGCACGCGCACCGCCGTCAGCAGCTCGTCAGGCCGCATCGCGGTCTCGAAGAATCCGGTGAAGAAGTCGTCGGCGCCGATGCTCCGGCTGCCGTCCGGTCCCTGGAGCTCGACCGAGCCACCGAGCGCCACCAGCGCCATCGGCAGATCGGCGGCCGGGTCCGCGTGCGACAGCGAGCCTCCGATTGTGCCGCGGTGCCGGATCTGCGGGTCCCCGACCTGGCTTGCCGCATGCGCCAGCAACGGCACCTCGTGACGGACCAGGTCGCTGGCCGCCAGGTCCGCGTGCCGGGTGGTGGCGCCGACCACGAGATCGTCGCCGTCGACGCTAATGCCGGCCAGCTCGGCCAGCCCGCCGATGTCGATGAGCACCTTGGGCTGGGCGAGCCGCAGCTTCATCATCGGCAGTAGTGAGTGCCCGCCGGCCAGCAGCTTGGCCTCGTCGCCGTGCTCCGCGAGCAAGCCGAGCGCATGCGAGGCCGACTCGGCGGCCACGTAGTCGAACTGCGCGGGGATCATGCCGTCACCTCGCTGGCCGCGGCCAGTACGGCCTGGACGATGTTGTGATAGCCGGTGCACCGGCACAGGTTGCCTTCCAGGCCCTCGCGGACCTGTGCTTCGGTCGGATGCGGAATCTCCGCCAGCAGCCCGACCGCCGCCATCACCATCCCCGGAGTGCAGAAACCGCATTGCAGGCCGTGGTGCTGGCGGAACGCGGCTTGCACCGGATGCAGCTCACCGTCAGCGGACAGGCCCTCGGTGGTGGTCACCTCGTGGCCCGAGGCCTGCACGGCCAGCACCGTGCAGGACTTGACCGACTTGCCATCCAGCAAGACGGTGCAGGCGCCGCATGAGGTGGTGTCGCAGCCGACGTTGGCCGCCCGCAAGCCAAGGTGGTCGCGCAAGTAGTGCACCAGCAGCAGGCGCGGCTCGACCTCGGCCGACCGCTTCTCACCGTTGACGGTGACCTCGATGTGCGTCATCACTGCTCCGATCCAGGCTGGACTGCCTGTAGGGCCTGCCAGACTCGCCGGGAGGTGACAGGCAGGTCGATATGCCGCACGCCGAGATGGGCCACAGCGTCGACGACCGCGTTCTGCACGGCCGGCGTCGAGCCGATCGAGCCCGCCTCGCCGATGCCCTTGGCGCCGAGCGGGTTGTAGCTAGTTGGAGTTGCCATGCTGGCGAGCTCGAAGCTCGGCACTTCGGTCGCCGACACGAACGGGTAGTCGGCGAGACTGGCGGTCAGCGGGTTTCCCGCGTCGTCGTAGACGACTTCCTCCAGGAACGCCTGCGCGGCCCCCTGCCCGATGCCGCCGTGCCGCTGACCTTCAGCGAGCAGCGGGTTCAGCACGGTGCCTGCGTCATCGACGGTGATCACCCGCAGCAGGGTCGTCTTCCCGGTCTCGGTATCGACCTCGACCACGGCGACATGCGTCCCGAACGGGAAGGTGGCTCCGGGCTGGGAGAACACGGTCCTGATCAGCAGCCGCTCGTTCTCCGCCAGCTGCGTCAGGGGCACCGATGCGTCCGGATCGCCGGCCACGTTGAAGGCGCTGCGGCCCTTGTCGAACACCAGGTCAGCCGCATTGGCCTCAAGCTCGGCCGCGGCCCGGAGGCGGGCCACATCCAGCAGCTCCCTGGCGGCCTGCTGCACTGCCGCGCCGCCCTGCTGCAGGCTGCGCGAGCCGCCGGTGCCGCCGCCTTCCGGGATGAGGTCGGTGTCTCCCCACTTCAGGGTGAATTTCTCGACCGGGATGCCGAGTTCCTCGCTGGCGATCATCGCCCAGGCGGTCGCGTGTCCCTGGCCGTGCGGTGACGTGCCGGTGAGAATCGTGGCGGTGCCATCCGGGTGCACCTCGACGGTGGCGTTTTCCTCCGGCGGCGTGCCCTCGCCGTCACCCATTCCGGTGATCTCGACGTAGCTCGCGACGCCGATGCCTAGCTGGCGGACGTCGCCGCTCGCCCGCCGCTGCGCCTGCTGGCTGCGCAGGTCGGCATAGCCGGCCGTGGTCAGCGCTTTGTCCAGCGCGGCGACGTAATCACCACTGTCGTACAGGGCGCCGAACGCGGTGCGGTGCGGCTCGGTGAATGGTGCCAGCAGGTTCTTCCGGCGGACGTCGGCCGGGTCAGCGCCGATCTCGGCGGCGAACAAGTCGATCGCCCGCTCGAGCGCGGCCGTGGCCTCAGGCCGGCCGGCGCCGCGATAGGCACCGATCGGCGTGGTGTTGGTGACCACGACCTTGGCCACCGCTTCTGCCTTCGGGATGTCATACGGCCCGGAGGTCATCAGGATGGTCAGCATCGGCAGGACGGCGCCGATCTTCGGGTACGCGCCTGCGTCCTGGACAATCTCCAGGCGGTAGGCCTGCACGTTCCCGTCGCGGCTGCCGCCGATCGTCACGGTGTGCTGCTGCGCGCGCCCGTGTGTCATCGCGATCAGGTTCTCGTACCTGGTCTCGGTCCACCGGGCCGGCCGGCCGAGGCGACGGGCGATCCAGGCCACGACCGCGTGCTCAGGGTCGGCGCCGAATTTCGCGCCGAAAGCCCCGCCGACGTCTGGCGTGATGACCCGGACCAGGCTTTCGTCGATCCCGAGCAGCTTGGCCATATCGGCCTTGGTGCCCTGCGCGCCCTGGTTGGGTATCCAGGTGGTCAGGCGGCCGTCATCACCCCAGACGGCAGCGGCCGCCCTGGTCTCCATGGGAGCCGGAGCCACCCGCTGATTCACGATCGTCTGCTTGACCACGACCTCGCAGCCGTCGAACAGCTGAGCGTCGAGCTTCGAGGGGTCACCCCAGTAGCCGGCCACATTGGTGCCGGCCGCCTCGAACAGCAGGCTGTCGTCGGCAGGATCGAAACCGAGCACGGCCGGCAGCGGATCGTAATCGACCGTCACGAGCTCGGTCGCGTCCTCACCCTGGTACGGGTGCTCGGTGACCACCGCCGCCACCGCCTCGCCGACGAAGCGAGCCTTGTCAACCGCCAGCAGCCGTTGCTGCATCTCGGTGTTGATCAGGCCTGCCGCGCTCGGCGGAATCGGCGCCAGGTCAGCCAGGTCGGCACCGGTGTAGACGCCGATCACGCCCGGTGCCTGCCGGGCCGCGCTGACGTCGATGCTGCTGATCCTCGCGTGCGCCAGCGGCGACCGGACGAAGAACACATGGCAGGCGCCCTCGAGGCGGTCGTCAGCGACGTCCTCGGTGTAGACGCCGCCGGTGGTCAGGAACTTGGGGTCCTCCGTGCGCAAGACCCTCGTGCCCAGGATGCTCAAGTGACCATCAGCTCCTCTCGCCGCGACAAACGTCGCGAACCCAGCCGGACAGCGCGGTATTCCAGAGCGTGCCATTAGCCGGGCGCGCAGGTGCATCCGGGGGTTCCGCGACGGGGCCAGTGCCGACCTTGGGGCAGTGGCCCAGTAGTGGCGATCATGCCGGGCCGGTGCCGGAAGGTCAACCGGCCGGGCGAGCTGGCCCCGTCCGGCCGGACGGGGCCGGCTGGACGGGGCCAGCCGGACGGGACCAGCCGGAAATTGAGTATCGGCCGGGGCGGTGGCCAGCTAAAATTGCTGGTACTGCCCCTGAACTAGGTCACCCGGCCCCGGGCCGCTCTACCTCAGATCGGACGTCGAACATGTTTGCGCGTGCGCTCCGGCGCCGTCTGACCGCAGGCACGCGCCGCTTTCCCGTGCTGGGCATCCGCGACTTCCGGCTGCTGCTCGCGGAGCGGCTGCTGGCGCCAGGCTCGTTCGCGTTCTCGCTGGTCGGAGTCTCGTTTGCGGTCCTCGACACCACCGGTGGCTCGACCGCGAAGCTGTCCTACGTGCTCGCGGCGCAGATCGCGCCGTCGCTGATCTTCTTGCTCCTCGGCGGTGTCATCGCCGACCGGCTAGCGCCGCAGAAGGTGATCATCGTCGGGAACCTCATGATGGCCGCCGGCGAGGGTACCTTCGGCGTGCTCGTCCTCACCGGTCACCCGGCGATGTGGCAGATGCTCGGGCTGGAGTCCCTGACCGGCATCGGCATGGCGATCTTCTACCCGGCATCCTCGGCGCTGCTGCCGCGGCTGGTGCCGACGGGGCTGCTGCAGGAGGCCAGCGCGGTCAGCAGGCTCGCGATGAACGGTGCCCAGATGGGCGGCGCGGTGCTGGCTGGCTTCGTCGTCGCCGCGGTCGGACCTGGCTGGGCGCTGGCCATCTGCGGGGCCGGCCTGCTCGGCACCGTGCCGCCGATGCTGTTCCTGCGGGTGACCGCGATGGCGCGCGCGCACCAGCCGGGCATGGCCAGGGAGTTGCGCGAGGGATGGTCGGAATTCCGTTCCCACACCTGGCTGTGGGTGATTGTCGCTCAGTTTTCCGTGGTGCTGATGGCCTGGTACGGATCGTTCAGCGTGCTCGGGCCTGCGGTGGCGCAGGCGCACCTCGGCGGCCCGGCGGCCTGGGGCACGATCACCGGCAGCGAGTCGGGCGGGCTGATCGTAGGCGGGCTGATCTCACTGCGGTTCAGCCCCCGGCGGCCGATGCGCTTCGTAGTCCTGATCGGCGCCAGCATCGCAATATCGCCGCTGGCTCTAGCCATGCTGTGGCCGCTGCCGGTGATCTGCGTTTCGTCGTTCGCCCTTGGCACCGCCATGGAGATCATGATGGTGCAGTGGACAGTCGCGCTGGCCAGGAACATCCCGCCGGAAAAGCTGGCCAGGGTCTCCTCCTACGATGCACTCGGCTCGATCATGGCCATGCCGGTCGGCGCGTTGCTGGCCGGGCCGATCGCGGCATGGGCCGGGGTGTCGGTGACGCAGTACGGTGCGGCGGCGCTGATCGCGGTGGCCTCGGCGCTCGCGCTGATACCACGGGAAGTCAGGACGCTACGGGCCGATCAGCTGGCCGGGTCCGCGGCCCCGGCCGCGGCCCCGGCGCTGGCACTGACATCGGCCGCTGCCCAGGCAGGTGCCCAGGCCGGCGGTTAGCGGCTGCGCTCCCGTATCGTGCCGTGCATGCGCGCTCGCATTGACCTCCGCTCAGACACCGTCACGCAGCCATCGGACCGGATGCGGCGCGCGATGGCTGCCGCCGAAGTAGGAGACGACTGGTACGGTGACGACCCGACAGTCAACCGCCTGCAGGACCGGGTAGCCGAGCTGACCGGCAAGCAGGCTGCCATCTACCTGCCGACCGGGACGATGTGCAACCAGATCGCGCTGCATGCCTATGTCCGGTCCGGCCATCTGGCCGTCTGCGAGACCACCGCGCACGTCGGCCGCACCGAGGTCAGCTCCGCGGCGGCGCTATCCGGCGTCGCCTTCCGCTACCTGACTGCGCCGGACCGCGGACTGCTGCTCGGGGAGCAGGTCGCCGCGGCGCTCGCGCCCGACCCCTACGACGTGGCTGTCGTCGATCTGGTCAGTATCGAGAACACGCACCAGGTAGGCGGCGGCTCGGTCATGAGCGTTACCGCGGTCCGCGACGTCGCGGCGACCTGCGCGGCGGCCGGCGTGCCGCTCTACCTGGACGGCGCGCGCATCTTCAATGCCTGCGCGGTCGCCGGAGTGCCGGTCGCTGCCTATGCCGGCGCGGTCAGTTCGATGATGTTGTGCCTGTCCAAGGGCCTCGGCGCGCCGATCGGCTCGGTACTGGCCGGCGACGCGGAGTTCATCGCCGAAGCACGCCGCCTGAAGATCCTCTTCGGCGGCGCATGGCGACAGGCGGGCATCATGGCCGCGGCCGGCCTGATCGCCGTCGAGGAGGGACCAGGCCGCCTGCCTGAGGACCACGCGAACGCGCGCAACCTTGCCGAGGGCGTCGCCGAGTTGCTGCCCGACAGCATCGATCCGGACGCGGTCGAAACCAACATCCTGTTCATCGACGTGTCCGGGACGGCGCGGCGGGCGGCGGAGTGGCGGGACCTGCTCGCCGATGAGGGGCTGCTGGTGACCATGATCGGCAACCGGATCAGGATGCTCACTCACGTCGGCATCGGCCCGGAAGCGATCCAGGCGGCGCTGGCGGCCTGGCGCCGGGCTGCCAAGGCTGCGTAGTCAGGGGCCTGCGGGGCGGATTCGCTGGCTGGTGCCTGCTGCGCACCTGCACGCTCCTGACCTGGCCTAACCCGGATTCGCGAACGATTGTGCGGGAACCGAACGCTCACTACCGCGGATCCCGTCGTGCCCACCTATTTTGCCAGGTTATGGGTCGGCTCGACAGGACGCCAAGGGGCGGCTTGACTCGTTCACGTTAGCCGACACATCCGGCGGAGGGGGTGCCGGCGGAGGGGGTGACAGCGCTTATGTACGCTGCGGAGCATCCGGCTGACAACGACCGCCAATTCGCCCACCTGCTGTTCGAACGCGAGCTCGGCTGCTGCCGGCGCGAGCTCTACCCGACTGCGCTCCGGATGACGGGTAACTCGGCTGACGCCGAGGACCTCGTCCAGGACACCATGACCAGGGCATACGCGGGCCTGGCTCGATACACCCCCGGCACGAATGGCCGCGCATGGCTGTTCCGCATCATGGCCAACATCTTCGTCAACACGTGCCGGAAGCGCGGCCGCGAGCCGGCGCAGCTGCTCAGCCCGGATATCGACACTCCCGGCTTGCCCGGCGCCAGGCCACGCGCAGCGGTCGCGGCACAGAGTGCTCCCTCGGCCGAGGCCGAGGTGCTTTCCCGGTTCACCCATTCTGAGGTCATGCAGGCGCTGGCAGCACTGCCGGCCGGATTCAGGGCAGCGATCTACCTGGTTGACGTCGAGGGCTACTCATATCGTGATGCGGCCGAGTTGACCGGCGTACCGATCGGCACCGTGATGTCGCGGCTGCACAGGGCCAGGAAGCAGGTCAGGGAGCAGCTCTGCGCAGGCACGCGGCCCCGGGCGGGCCACTGAACCGGTGCCCAGACAGGCCTAAGTTCACCGGATCCGTCGCGCCCGGCGCGTGACTCCGCATCGGCAGCGTCAGCACCGGCATCATCAGGCGACCAGCTCGGTCGCCCCGGTGAACGCGGCCCACATGGCGGCGTACGCGCCATCTCGGGCCAGCAGTTCGTCGTGCGTGCCCACCTCAGTGATCTGGCCGTCGGCCATGACCACGATCCGGTCGGCCCTGGAGGCGGTGGTCAGCCGGTGCGCAACCACGATGGTGGTGCGCCGCGCGGCTAGCTGCTCGGTGGCGCGGTTGACCTCGGCCTCGGCGGCCAGGTCGAGCGCCGCGGTTGCCTCATCCAGCAGCAGGATCGCCGGATCGACCAGGCGCGCGCGCGCGAGCGCGATCAGCTGTCGCTGGCCCGCGGCCAGGTTGCGGCCCCGCTCGGCGACCCCGTGGCTGAACCCGCCCGGCAGCCGGGAGATCATCTCGAGCGCGCCGACGCCGCGGGCGGCGGCCTCCACCTCGGCGTCGGTCGCATCGGGCCGGCCATAGGCAATGGCGTCGCGGACCGTTCCCGCGAACAGGTAGGTCTCTTGCGGCACCACGCCAAGTTGCTGCCGGTATGCCGACAGGTCGTACTCGCGCACGTCGGTGCCGTCGACGAGCACGCTGCCGGAGGTCACGTCGTAGAACCTGGCCACGAGCTTGACAAGGGTGGACTTGCCAGCCCCGGTCTGCCCGACCAGAGCCACGGTCTCGCCCGGGGCGATCGTCAGGTCGATGCCGCGGATGGCCTCGGCCCGCTGGCCGGCGTAACCGAAATGGACGTCGCGAAGCTCGATCTTCCCGCGCAGCAGCTCCGGTCGGACCGGGTGCTTTGCCAGCGGAGTGCTGGTCGGCGTCTGCAGCAGGCTCTTGATCCGCTTCAGGCCGACGTTCGCTTGCTGGTACCCGTCGAACACCTGAGACATTTGCTGGATCGGCGAGAACAGCTGGTCCACATAGAGCAGGTACGCGATCAGGCCGCCGGCGCTGAGCGTGCGGTTGTGGATCGAGCCCGACGCCACCAGCAGGATGACGGCGCCACCGAGAGTGGACAGCGCCTGGACGAACGGGAAGTACAGCGCAATCATGCGCTGCGCCCTGAGACGCGACTTGCGGTAAGCGCCGGACAGGTCGGCGAAGCGCGCTGAGTTGACCTGTTCGCGGCGGTAGGCCTGCGCAACTCGCAACCCTGCCACGTTCTCGGCCAGGTCGGCGTTGACCGTGCTGACCTTCTCCCTGGCCTCGCTGTACGCCCTGGACGACTTAGACCGGAATATCACGGTGGCCGCGATCAGCACGGGCAGGAACAGCGTCAGGGTGAGCCCGAGGCGCACGTTGATGACCAGCATCAGGATCAGCACTGCGACGAACGTGAGCACCGAGTTCACCATCGTGATCAGGCCGGTCTGGAAGAACGACGAGAGTGCGTCGACATCCGTCGTCATCCTGGTCATGATCCGGCCGGTGAGCTCACGTTCGTAGAAGTCGAGTCCGAGTCGCTGCAACTGGGAGAAGATCTTCACCCGCAGCGTGTACAGCAGGCGCTCGCCGTTGCGTCCGACGACGATCGTCTGCGCCCAGTTCACCGCCCAGTCGGCCAGCACGATGCCCAGGCCGATCACGGACAGCACCGCGATGATCTTGAAGACATGGTGCTCGACGCCGCCGTCGATGCCGCCTTTGACGAGCAGCGGCTGTGCGGTGCTGGCGATCGCGTCCAGGCCGTCCAGGACCAGCCCGATGATCATGGCGATGGCGAACGGCTTCAGCAGCCTCCGGAGGGTGAAGTGCGGATCGGCAGCCCGGGCGAACGACTGGTCCACCTCCGGCCTGTCGTTCGCTGGCGGCAGCGCCCCCACCTTGGCCAGCAACTCCGGCGATGCGGGCACGCCCGCCATCCAGCCGCCGCCCATCCCGCCGCCGGACAGGGCCGCGCCCCGCTGGCCCGCGCCGCCGCCGCGGCCGATGCCGGCCGCTCCCGCGCTCGCCAGTTGCCGTTCGGCTGCCGCCGGCGCACCGTTGGCGTCCGCCGACGACGGCATCCGCGCCGGCCACAGGGCCGGAGTGATCTGACCCTGCGGGGCAATGGCGATTGCGGCCGTCATCGCTGCCGGATCCGCTGGGGCCTTGCTTCGGTAGCTGTCGACCTCGCCAGCGTCCACGCCCTCGGCGTCATCGCCCGGGCCGGCGAGCAGCAGCCGGTACTCCGGGCAGCGGGCCATTAGCTCGTCGTTCGTGCCCTGATCGATCAGGCGACCCTGGTCGAGCACCGCGATCTGGTCAGCCAGTTCGAGGGTGGAGCGCCGGTGCGCGATCAGCAGCGTGGTCCGGCCGGCCATCACCTTGCGCAGCGTCGCATGGATCTGCGCCTCGACCCGCGCGTCGATCGCGGAGGTCGCGTCGTCCAGGATCAGGATCGACGGGTCGGTGATCAGCGCCCTGGCCAGCGCGACCCGCTGACGCTGGCCGCCGGACAAGGTGAGGCCTTGCTCGCCGACAACGGTTTCATAGCCGTCCGGCAGGCCCAGGATGAACTCTTCAGCCTCCGCGGCGCGGGCCGCGGCGACGATCTGCTCGTCCGTGGCGCCGGGCCGGCCGTAAGCGATGTTGTTCCGGACGGTGTCGGAGAACAGGAAGCTCTCCTCCAGGACCAGGCCGATCGACGCTCGCAGCGAGTCCAGCGTGAGGTCGCGCACATCGTGCCCGCCTACCCGGATAGCCCCGGAGCGGACGTCGTAGAATCGGGGCAGCAGCAGCGAGATCGTCGACTTCCCGGAGCCGGAGGTGCCGACGACCGCCAGTGTTTCGCCCGGCCGCACCCGCAGCGACAGGCCGCGCAGCACCGGCTGCGACGGTACGTAGCCGAAGTGCACGTCGTCCAGTTCCACGTCGTTGCTGCCGGGCGGCAGGACCAGGGCGTCCGGCTTCTCGGTGATCACCGGCCGGGAGTCGATCACCTCGAACACCCTGATCACGCTGGCCCGAGCCTCCTGGCCGATGGTGATCAGGTTGGTCAGCGCCCGGACGGGGTTGACCAGCTGCGCCAGGTAGGCGGCGAAGGCCAGGAACGTGCCCAGCGAGATCTCGCCTTTGACGGCCATCCAGCCGCCGAGCGCGAGCACGCAGACCTGGCCGAGCGCCGGGATCGCGCCGAGTGCCGGGGAGAACCTGGCCATCAGCCGGACCGCGCGGACCCTGGCCGCGAACAGCACCCTGCTGACGCCCTCGACCCTGTCGATCTCCTGGCTCTCCTGGCCGAAGCCCTTGACGACGCGGACACCGGTGACGGCGCCCTCCACGACACCGGCCACCTCGCCGGCCTTCTGCTGGGCATCCCAGCTTGCCGGGAACAGCCGTCGCCGGGAGGCGAGTGACAGCACGAGCAGTACCGGCCCGACGGCGAGCGAGATCAGCGCAAGCAGCGGCGACAGCCAGAGCATCAGGCCCAGCGACACGAAGAACAGCAGCCCGTTTCCGAGCAGCATCGGCGTCATCTGCAGCAGGCTCTGGATCATATTCAGGTCGGAGATGGACCTGCTAACGATCTGACCGGTGTGCAGTTGGTCCTGACGGGCTCCGTCCAGCTTGGTCAGCGAGCCGAACAGCTCGGTGCGCAAATCGTGCTGCACGTCGAGAGCAAGCTGGCCGCCGCGGTAGCGGCGCAGGTAGACAGCGCCGAAGCTGATGAGCGCCGCGACGATGAGCAGAGTCGCGCCCGGCCAGATCGGCTGACTACGGCTGAGGATCGCATTGTCGATGATGTCGCGCTGGATGAGCGGGATCACCGCCGTCACCAGCGTCGACACCAGCGAGGCACCGAAGGCGACAAGGCTCAGGCTCTTGTGGCGCCAGCAGTACGCGGTCAGGCGGCGCAGCCAGCCCTCGCCGTAGCCGGAGCCGAGCGTTCCGGCCGGCCGGCGCTCTGGGTTGGCTGGCCTCACCGCTGGCCCGCGCTAGCGTCGGCGTCTTCGGCCGGAGTGCACTCACCAGCAGCGCAATCGGCCGCGGCGTCAGCGGCCAGCCGGGCTCGGCGCCGCTCCGTCAGAGCGTCCTCAAGCAGCAGGAGGTCGGTCAGGATCTCGGGACGCCGGCCGGTGTGGTCAAGCAGCGAGCCAAACCACGCCGCATACGCCCCGTCGGCCCGCTCGACCGCGGCCCGGCCGGCCGCGGTGAGGAACAGCCGCACCACGCGCCTGTCGCCGGGCTCGGCCTGCCGGGTGGCCAGGCCGGCCGCGACCAGGCTGTCCGCGGTCGAGGTCAGTGTCGGCTTGGCGACGGCGAGCTTCTCGGCGAGCCTGGCCGACCTTTCGCCGCCGGACCCGATCAGTTTCAGCATCCGGTACTGGTGAGGGCTTACCCCCGCGTCGATCCGCTCCATGACCCGCGACACCCGCAGCACGGTCAGCAGGCCGCAGACGACGGTCTCGTCCGCGGCAGCGGCCTGCCGCCGCTCAGCGGGGCTCGCCGGATCCGCCACGGTGACTCCTTGGTACGGCACCCTTATAGTTCGCTAGTCTAACAAATACCTGTCGCGGCGCGCGAGCCAGGCACCGCGCTGTCATCGCGGTGCCTGGTCTGGTGCCGCTGCTCGGCAAGACGCTGCTCGGCAAGACGCTGCTCGCCGGGATGTGGAGCGAGAGCTTCGACCGGCTTTGGGGTGCCTTCCTGCTCCGGGACATCAGGTTTCCGCAACTGGGCGGGCTGCGCCCGGCAATGTGCTCAGCGTATTCGGCAGCCCGGCCATCGGGGCCGCCGGCCCGCTGGCGTCGATCCGGATCGCCCTGGCGGCGCCTCACGCCCCCCGGCGCCCGTCGATGGCCATACTTTGATATGGTGTTTGTATGGCGAGCAAGAAGGTGACCGTCACTCTCGATGAGCATCTTGTCCATGCGCTCGGCGTTGCGGCGCGCGAGGCCGGCGTTCCGCTGTCGCGCCTCATCGCGAGCGCCGCCGAGCGCGAGATGCGGCGCAGGATCGGCCAGGCGGTCGTGGCCGAATGGGAAGCAGAGCACGGTGCCTTCACGCCCGAAGAGCTCGTCGCCGCCCGTGCCGAGATGGCCACCGCGGACGACGAGTACTTCCGGAGGGGCGAGGGAGTCGCATGATTCCGCCTTACGTTTACGACGCCGGTGCTCTCATCGCCCTTGACCGCAACGACCGGGCCATGTGGGCGCGCCACAAGCTCGCGCTTGCCGAGGGGCGGGATCTCCACCTGCCAGCCGTTGTCGTCGGGCGGGTGTGGCGGGATGGCCGTCGTCAGGCTCGGCTGGGGAAGGCACTGGCCGGGTGTCAGGTCGACCCGGTCGGCTCAGACACGAGCAAAGCCGCCGGAGTCCTGTGCGGGAAAGCCGGGAGCTCCGACGTCGTCGACGCGACGGTAGTGGTGATGGCCGTCGCCATCAGCGCGATTATCTGGACGTCTGACCCCACCGACATCGGGCAGCTGGCCAGCAGTTCCGGCGCGAGGCCGGCAGTGTTGATCCGCGCAGTGTGACGTCTCTCTCTTTTCTGAACGATCACCTTTTGGCGATGATTAGCCGCATGGCGGACGTTGCATCTGGAATCGACGACGTGCAGGAACGGCTGCAGAAGGCTGGCTACCTAGCCGATGCGGCCACCGGCACGGTCGTCCACCTGGCGGCGGCACTGAGCAAGCCGGTGCTGGTTGAGGGCCCTGCGGGCACCGGTAAGACCCAGCTGGCCAAGAGCGTGGCCGCGATGACCGGCAAGCCGCTGATCCGCCTGCAGTGTTACGAGGGCCTCGACGAATCGAAGGCGATCTATGAGTGGGACTACCGCCGCCAGCTACTCCAGTTGCAGTTGCACCAGGGCAGCGGCAGCACCGACCTGGACGCCGCCGGGATCTTCGGAGAGGGGTTCCTGCTCAGCCGGCCGCTGCTGGCCGCCATCCGGTCCGATCAGCCGGTCGTGCTGCTGATCGATGAGGTCGACCGGCTTGACATGGAAGCCGAGGCGCTGCTGCTTGAGGTGCTGTCGGAGTACCAGGTCTCGATCCCTGAGCTCGGCACGGTGACAGCCCGCCACGTTCCGCAGGTATTCCTGACCTCGAACAACACCCGCGACCTGTCCGAAGCGCTTAAGCGCCGCTGCCTGTACCTGCACCTGGGCTACCCGAGCGTGCAGCGCGAAGCCGAGATTGTGCAATTGCACGTTCCCGAACTGGGCATGCACCTGGCCGACGAGATTGCCGCGCTGGTCGCGGTGCTTCGGACCGCCGACCTGAAGAAGCCGCCATCGATCTCCGAGACCGTCGACTGGGCCCGCACCCTGCTCGCCCTCGGCGCGGCGGAGCTGACTGACGATGTCACCAGGCAGACGCTGTCGGTACTGCTCAAGTACGAGCGGGACATCAGCGTCGCGCTGACCGAGCTGTCCCTGGCCTGACCGGTGCCGAGCCCGCAGGACGCCCTCACCGCGCTCGTCGGCGAACTGCGCACGGTGGGCGTCGGCGTTTCGGTGGGCGAGCACCTGGACGCCGCCAGGGCCCTGGCCAGCATCCCGCTGGCCGACCTGGATGTCGTGCGAGCCGGCTTGCAATCGGCGCTGGTGAAGCGGGCAGAGCAGGTCGAGGCATTCAATGTCCTGTTCAACCTTTATTTCGCCGGAACGCGGATATCTGATGCCGGACCGTTCGCCAGCATGACCGGTGCGGAACTAGCTGCCGCGCTCCGCGCGGCCATCGCCTCAGGCGACCCGGTAGCCCTGAGGCAGCTCGCCGAGGAGTACGTCGGGCGCTACTCGGCGCTGGAGCCAGGTGCTCCGGTCGCAGGCGTGTTCGCCATGATCGCGGTCAGCGAGGCAGCCGATCTTGACGGCATCCGGGCCGAACTGCTGGCCGCGATGGCGGGCCAGGCTGGCCAGGACGGCGACGGCTCGGGCAGTGGTCGCTCAGGCGGTGGGGGTTCCGGCGGCGGATGGAACGTGCGCGGCCCAGCCGCCATCGCCGTCCGGCTCCGGCGCGCCGAGGCTGACCGAGCCGTGGACAAGTTCCGTGCGGAGCTGCGGGCCGCGATCCAGCGGGCACTGGTCGCTGACCGGGGTGCTCGCGCGGTCAGCAAGACCCTGCGCGTGCGCCTGGCAGAGGATGTCGATATTGCCACTGCCTCGGCGGCCGAACTGGCAAGCATGGCGTCCTCGATCGGTCCGCTGGCACACCGGCTGAGCAAGATCCTGGCCCAGCAGGAGTTCCGGCGGCGGCGGCTGTCCATCCGGCGCACGCTGCACCTGGCGATGGGCACGGGCGGCGTTCCGTTCCGGATCGCCACCGAGCCCGCGCCGCCGCCTAAGCCGGAGATCGTGGTGCTCTGCGACGTGTCCGGCTCGGTCGCCACGTTCTCGCGGTTCACCCTGAACCTGCTGATCGCGCTGGACAGCCGGCTGAGCAGGCTGCGGGCCTTCTCCTTCGTGGATGGGCTGGCGGAGATCACCGAGCTGGTCAGCGAGGCTCGCGCTGCTGGCCGTCAGCTCACCCAGGCCGAGGCGGCTCGTGGCGCGATCCGGTGGAACGGCAGCTCTGACTACGGTCACGTGCTGCGAGAGTTCGCCAGGGACTACGGCCGGCAGTTCACCCGGCGAACTGTCGTGCTGGTCGTCGGCGACGCCCGGACCAACTATCTTGATCCGGCCCCCGGCGCGCTTGCCGAGGTCAGCGAGCGAGCAGGCAAGCTCTACTGGCTCAACCCCGAGCCGCGCCGGTACTGGGACCAGGGCGACTCGGTCATGGCGAGTTACGCGCCGTGGTGTGCGCAGGTGCGCGAATGCAGCACGCTCCGGCAGATCGCCGACTTCGTCACGTCGCTCACGGCCGGGCCAGCAGCGGCCCGCTGAGCCGGTCCGCTGAGCCGGTCCGCTGAGCCGGCCCGCTGAGCCGGCCCCGTCGTGTCGTGTCGCGTCAAGGTTCAGCCGGCCGGCCTTGGCGTTACCAGCCCATTGCTCCCGAGCCGAACCCGAGGGGCAGGCGGCTGGCCTGGAGCAGCGTCCTGTCGATGATCCCGGACGCCGTGGCCGTGCCTCCGCTCACCGTGGCGATCACTACCACCTGATCGCCGGCCCTGACCGAGCCGATGCCGTCGCGCAGCGCGGCAACGACGGTCGAGCCGGTGACCGAGTAGGTCTGGGTGTAGCCATCGCTGCTCTTCACCGCCACGGACGAGGCGCTCACCTTCGTGACGCTCCCGAGCTGGAAGTTGACCGTCTGGTACCCGCCGCCGGGCTTAGCCATGACGATCTGGCCGTGCACCGGAAGTACCCGGTGCCCCAGGCCGTAGCCCGGCACCGCCGGCCCGGGAGTGCTGCCCGCCGACGGCAGCACGCGGGAGGCGGTCGCAGCGCCCGGTTGAGCCGGGCTCCCGTGCGTACTCGCGGCGCTGGCCGCTCCGGTCCCGCCGATCAGCGCTGCCGCAGCCAGTCCGCCGGTCAGGACCAAGCGCCAGGATCTGGGGCGCTTGCTCGCTGGCTGTCTGCTCGCTGACGATGCGCCCGCCGGGCGCGCTGACGGCTCCGCGTACGGTGTCATCGGGGCAGGCACGCCTGCTGGATCGGCGGATCTGCGAAGTTCTTCGCTCTCGAGGAATTCGGACGACATCGGAGATCAACTCCTTGCCGGGTGCTGTGGCACTCAATCCCTGCACCCCGTCCCGCCTTCAGGCTATAGCCTCCTGAGCACCTAGTGGTCGACGGTCACCACTGGCGGCCGCGGTCGGAGCCAGCCAGTCACGACTGCCCAGGTGCTGCAGCCGACCGTGAGCGCAGCCCAGGGCAGGCCGGAGTTGATCGTGAACAGCCAGCTGAAGAGCACTGGTGCGAGAGCACTGCCCGTTCCCCCGGGAAAGCTGGTAGATGCCGATATAGCGACCGCGGGCAGAATCGGGGGCGACGGTTACGACCAGATCGTTGAGCGTCGGCCCCTGGATCAGCCGGAACGGCCGGTCCCTGAGCGGCGCTGCGCATGTAGCGGCCGTGGCGGTTCCCGGTTGAGGCTGCGGCCGGCGGCCCGTCTTCTGGCATGGTGTGATTATGACGACTGAGTCCACGCACCGAAATCTCACTGTTGAGCGAGTCGCGCCCGGCAGGTTCGCGGCGGTCAATTCTCGCGGTGGCCGGATCGTGTTCGGCACCGGTGGTGACGAGGAGTTCACTCCGACCGAGCTGCTGCTCACCGCGATCGGTGGCTGCACGGCCATTGACGTGGACATCCTGACCTCGCGCCGGGCCGAGCCCGAGTCATTCGAGATCGTCGTCGACGCCGACAAGGTGCGCGACGAGGGTGGCAATCACCTGGCCAACGTGCAGGTGACGTACCGGATCACGTTCCCGGCCGGGGCGGCCGGGGACGAAGCCCGCGCAGTGCTGCCCGAGGCCGTCCGGCGGTCGCACGAGCGCCTGTGCACGGTCGGCCGCACGGTCGAGCTGGCTACGCCGATCACTCCGCGAATCGAGTAGCCGGGCCGGTCCGCGCGGCCGGCCCCGACGGCAGGCGAGTGCCCGGCCGCCATGACGATCAGGACGGCGGCAGCGACCAGTAGCACCGCGATCAGGAGGCCGGCTAGGTGCCACATTCTGGCCGGCGCGGTCCGGCGGTTAGCTCGCTGCTTGCCAGTGCCCGCGGTGCCAGTGCCCGCGGTCGCGGCAGGCGCGGCCGTATTGGCTGCCGCAGTCACGCCGCTGAGCAGCTTGGCGGCCGACGACGCGAGCGCTGCGGGTGATGGCCGTGCCGTCGCGCTCGCCTGCCGGGTCAGCGGCTCCGGCAGTCGCGGCCGCCGCAGGGACTGCGGCGGTGCCTGAATCGCGCTCGCGCCGGGCGCGCGCTTCGGCAGCTGACCAGCCCAGCCCGGCGCAATCGGCATGGCACCCTGCGGGCTGGCTGCGGCGGGCACCAGTCGGCTGGCGCCCGGAACACGGCGCGGCAACTCGCCTGGCCGCTCTTGTGGTTCGCGGTCGTCCGCTGCCATGAGGCACACCCCCCAGGCCGTCACCATCGTGCCCGGTTCCAGGACAACAACAGCGCAGCACAGGTTGCGTGCCTGTTCAACCGGAATGGCCGGCAACCTGCGATCTATCGCGGCCCGCGAGAGCAGATTGCGGCGATAACCGCCTGCGCCCGATAGCGTCACGTCATGACGCCCCACGAGCTCACTCGCCAGGACGCCCGCCGCATCGCTGTCCGCGCATAGCTGCTGGACGGCCACCGGCCGACGGATCTGCTCGACGTGGTGCGGCACCTGACTCTGCTGCAGATCAACCCGGCCAATGCGGTCGCGCCGAGCGCGGATCTGGTGGCCTGGAGTCGCCTCGGGTCGAGGTATGCGCCATTGGAGCACCCGCGACGAGCTGCGCCTGAGCGCGCTCGGCATCGCCCGGGCCAGGGGACCGGAGTGGCCAGTAGAGCCGGGCGACGTGCGGGAGGCCGGCGAACCCGCGGTCGTCGCGGGCGTCAAGGGGACATGGCGAGTCGACCCTTCGCTCGCCGGGCAGCCGTTTACCGGCCGGGCGGCATTGCTGTCGCCCCTCGACCGGCTGGTATACGACCGGAAGCGCATGACCGAGCTCTTTGAGTTCGACTACCAGCTGGAGATGTACAAGCCCGCTGCCAAACGCCACTGGCGTTACTACGCGCTGCCGATCGTGTATGCCGACCGGCTGATCGGCAAGCTCGACGTCACCGCCGACCGCAAGGCCGGGGCCTGTCCGCTGGCGTGCGGGTGCGCCCACTTAGCACTCGTAACGTGCGCTCTGGATCGGGCATAACACCATATAAGGTCAGCTTCTAGCGACTGTTTCCAGTGCAAAGTCGCGGTGAACCGCCGCCGCTAGGACACCGCGACCACAACCCGGACCGAGCCGCCGTCGCCAACCGCGTGCGGAGTCGCGTCGACCGCCGCCGAGGGCAGCACAGCGACGCCGATCGCGAGCGTCTCACCAGCCACGAAGTCCGCGTGCGCGCGGACCGCATCGGCCACCGGGCCATCCGCGCCGACGGTCAGCTTGATCCGGTCCGAGACGGCCAGCCCGGCATCGCGCCGGGCCTGCTGCACGATCCGGACGACGTCGCGCGCCGTGCCCTCGGCCGCCAGTTCGGGCGTCACCGCCATGTCCAGCTCGACCAGCCCGGCATTGCCCGGCAGCGGCGACGTCGACTCCGGATGGGCAGCCGCCAGCCGGACTTCGTATTCACCGGGCTGAAGCTCGACGCCCGCCGCGACGATCGAGTCACCCGAGCGGACCTCGTTACCCGCCTTGACCGCCTTGATGACCTCCTGCACCTTGGCGCCGATCCGCGGCCCCAGCACGCGCGGGTTGACGGCCAGCTCGAAGGTGCCAAGGCTGGCCGGGTCGGCCGACAGCGCCACCTCCTTGACGTTGACCTCGTCGCGGATGAGCTCGGCGTACGGGGCAAGCGACGCCGCGTCCGGATGGGCGACGGCCAGGCGCGCCAGCGGCAGGCGGACGCGCAGCTGGCGGGCCTTGCGCAGGCCGAGCGCGGTGCTGCAGACGGAGCGGACCAGGTCCATCGCGCTGGCCAGTTCGTCGTCGGCTGGCCAGGAGGCAAGCTCCGGCCAGTCGGCCAGGTGCACGCTGGGCTCGCCGGTCAGCCCGCGCCAGATTGCCTCGGTCGTCAGCGGCAGCAGCGGTGCGGCCGCGCGGCACACCGCCTCGAGCACGGTCCACAGCGTGTCAAGCGCGGCGGGCTCGCCGGCCCAGAACCGGTCGCGCGACCTGCGGATGTACCAGTTGGTCAGTACTTCCAGGTAGTCGCGCAGTTCCTGGCAGGCGGCGCCCACGTTGTAGACGTCGAGCAACTGCTCAATCTGGGTGATCGCCGCCCGAGTCTTCGACAGGATGTAGCGGTCGAGGACGTGCTGGCTCGCCACGGAGCTTTTCGCCTGATACGACTCGGCGTTGGCGTACAGCGCGAAGAAGTAGTACGAGTTCCACAGCGGCAGGATCGCTTGCCTGACGGCGTCGCGGACTCCCTGCTCGGAGACCGCGATATCGCCGCCGCGCAGGATCGGGCTGGCCATGAGCAGCCAGCGCATCGCGTCCGACCCGTAGGTGTCGAACACCTCGTTGACGTCGGGGTAGTTGCGCAGGCTCTTGGACATCTTCTGGCCGTCGCTGCCGAGCACGATCCCGTGGCAGACGCAATCGCGGAAGGCGGGCCGGTCGAACAGGGCGGTCCCGAGCACGTGCAGCGTGTAGAACCAGCCGCGGGTCTGCGGCGTGTACTCGACGATGAAGTCGCCCGGATAGTGACTGTCGAACCAGTCCGCGTTCTCGAACGGGTAGTGCACCTGGGCGAACGGCATCGACCCGGACTCGAACCAGCAGTCCAGCACCTCGGGTACCCGGCGCATGGTGGAGCGGCCGGTCGGGTCGTCCGGGTTCGGCCTGGTCAGGTTGTCGATGCCGGGTCGGTGCAGGTCGTCGGGGCGAACCCCGAAGTCACGCTCGAGCTCGTCCAGCGAGCCGTACACGTCGGTGCGCGGGTAGCCCGGGTCGTCGCTCTGCCAGACCGGGATCGGCGATCCCCAGAACCGGTTCCGGCTGATGGACCAGTCCCGCGCGTTCTCCAGCCACTTGCCGAACTGGCCGTGCTTGACGTGCTCAGGCGTCCAGGTGATCTGCTCGTTGAGTTCGACCATCCGGTCCCGGAACTTGGTGACCTCGACGAACCAGCTCGACACCGCCTTGTAGATCAGCGGGTTGCGGCACCGCCAGCAGTGCGGGTAGGAGTGGGTGTACGCCTCCTTGCGCACCAGGCTGCCCTGCTCGGCAAGCTTGGCGGTGATGCCTGAGTTGGCGTCGAAGACGTGCTGCCCCTCGAAGTCAGGCACCACGCCGGTGAACCGGGCATGCTCGTCAACGGTCAGCACGGTCGGGATGCCTGCCGCGCCGCAAGCCAGCGCGTCGGCCTCGCCGTAGGCGGGAGCCATGTGCACCACGCCGGTGCCGTCCTCGGTGGTCACGTCGTCGGACAGGATCACCCGGAAGGCGTTGCCAGTTCCGAACTTCTCGGCGTCGGTCAGGTACGGCAGCAGCGGCTCGTACCTGCGGCCGGCTAGCTCGGCGCCGGTCAGGCTGCCGACGATCGCCGCACCCTCAAGCTCGCGCTCATAGGCTGCCTGGCGGTCGCGGGCCAGGATGTAGCGCTCGCCGTCTCTTTCCAGCACGGTGTAGCTGATGTCAGCGCCGACCGCCACGGCCTCGTTGGACGGCAGGGTCCACGGCGTCGTGGTCCAGGCCAGCAGCCACTCCCCGGTCTCCAGCTTGAACCTGACCGTGACGGCGGGGTCCTGCCTATCCTTGTAGACGTCGTCGTCCATCCGCAGTTCGTGGTTGGACAGCGGGGTCTCGCACCGCCAGCAGTAGGGCAGCACCTTGAAGCCCTGGTAGACCAGGCCCTTTTCCCATAGCTGCCGGAACGCCCACATGACGCTTTCCATGTAGGTCGTATCGAGCGTCTTGTAGTCGTTGTCGAAATCGACCCAGCGGGCCTGCCTGGTTACGTAGTCGCGCCACTCGCGGGTATAACGCAGCACCGAATCCCGGCAGGCCTGGTTGAACTTGTCGATGCCCATCGCCGCGATATCGGCCTTGCCGGAGATGCCGAGGATGCGCTCGGCTTCGACCTCGGCGGGCAGGCCGTGGCAGTCCCAGCCAAAGCGGCGCTCCACCCTGCGGCCCTGCATGGTGCGGAACCGGGGCACCACGTCCTTGACGTAGCCGGTGATGAGGTGGCCGTAGTGGGGCAGGCCGTTAGCGAACGGCGGGCCATCGTAGAAGACGAACTCCGTGTCGGCCGGGCGCTGCCGCACGGACGCGCGGAAGGTGTCGTTCGCTGCCCAGTAGGCGAGCACGCCTTCCTCAAGCTCAGGAAAGTTCGGCTGGGCCGGCACTCCGCTCGCTAGCTGGCCGGCGGCCTTGGCGGTCTCCGCCCTCGGGTAAACGCTCATCTGGTGGTACATCCTCGCGGCGCTGGCAGCCTCAGCGCGAGGACGACGCGCCCGCTCCCGCGCGGGCGTACCGCGGTACCACCTCGCTTGCCGCGGGGCCGGCTCAGCTGACTGTTCAGCCTGCCCGTACCCGCGACCGCTCATCTGGCCGGCTGTGACGGGCCGGACCCGCCCGGTTCTACTGAGGCCTGCCCCGCAGCCGCGGCGGCACTAGACCGCGGCGGCACTGAACCGCGGCGGCACCGGGCAGGCCCGTTCTTCCGGAGGCTCCCCGGTGATAGCCGGATCGTCGCCTTGTGCCAGCAAGTCTAGCCGGTCGTGGCAACTCACGCTCTCGAGTATCGCGGCCGGGCGGCCAGGGCAGTTCTTACCGGGAACGGGCTGGTAGCCGCCGGCCGTGCCCGGATGCTTGACCACATGGCCGCGGGCCTTGAAAGTACAGGCTGTGGCTGTATTTGCGATAGCAACGCATTTGCCCCGGCCAGCAAGGAGCAGTCGTGCCGCATATCACCCTGAACTCCAGCGAGCCGGGAATCCGGGGCCTGCTCCGCTACCGGCCCGAGACGGGCGGACCGCTGAGCGACCTGGCCGAGACGCTGCTGCGCGGGCCGAGCACCCTTACCCGCGGTGAGCGCGAGCTCATCGGCGCTTACGTCTCTGAGCTGAACGGCTGCGAGTACTGCGCGCGCTCCCACGGTGCCTGCGCCGCCGCCCAGCTGCCGGATGGAATCGCGGTAGTGGAGCAAGTTCGCGCCGATGCCGGCAGCGCACCGGTCAGCGCGAAGCTCGCGGCGCTCCTCGCGATCGCGGCAGCGGTGCGCCATGGCGGCCGCAGCGTCACGGCCGAACTGGTGGCGCAGGCCCGGACGTCAGGTGCCACTGACCTGGAGATCCACGACACCGTGCTGATCGCAGCGATGTTCTGCATGTTCAACCGGTACGTTGACGGGCTGGCGACGGTCGCTCCCGAGGACCCTGCCGCGTACGCCGCGGGGGCGCAGCGCCTCATGCTGCAGGGCTACCGGTTGCCAGCACCCGAGCCGTTGCTGCCGTGAGGCCGCGGGCCTGGCGGCCGGGCCCGGCCGCGGCCGACTCAGCCGCAGCCGACTCAGCCGCACCGGGCACGTCGCCCGCTTCGTGGCCGGGATGCCTCGGCTGCGGGTGACCCGCTGGTGCGACGATGGCTGAATCAGCGCGGGCGGCGCGCCCGGCGACGAGAATTGCCGACAACGAGCGGGTCCGCGCGGAGAGGCTAATCGATGACGACACAGGCAGTGCCGGCGCCCCAGACGGGCTCCGGCCGGGCGATTCACCTGTCGGAACTGCTCAGGCGCACGCTCGCGGACGTCCGCGGAGAGCCGGTGGGGCGGCTCGCCGACGTCATCGTGCGGCTGCAGGGAGCTGAGCTTCCGCTGGTGACCGGGCTGGTCGCCACGGTCGGCGGCCGGCAGGTATTTGTCCCGGTTGAGCAGCTCAGCTCGCTTGGCGACGATGTGCTGCGGCTCACCAGCGCCACGCTCGACCTGCGCCGGTTCGAGCGTCGTCACGGCGAGGTGCTGCTGCGGTCTGACGTCCTCGGGCACCGGCTCATCGACGTGGAGAGCGCGCGCTTGATCAGGGCCGCCGATCTGAAGCTGGAGCAGCGCGATGGCGGCTGGGCGGTGACAGGCGTCGATACCCACCGGCGGCCGCGGCGGCTGTTCGGCGGCCGGACAGGCGCCGCTGACCTCGATGATCGGTGGTACCGGGAGTGGGCCGCATTCGAGCCGCTCATCGGGCACTCAGGCAGCCAGCTGCTGCGCGGTCCATTCGCGCGCATCCGCAGGCTGAAGCCCGCCCAGATCGCTGACCTGCTGGAGGAAGCGTCCAGGGACGAGGAGTCCGAGATCCTCGGACAGGTACATGCCGACCCTGAACTTGAGGCGGATGTGTTCGAAGAGCTCAACGACGACCTGGCGACCCGGCTGCTGGGCGCCCGGACTGATGCCGAGATTGCCGCGGTACTTGGCCGGATGCGCGCCGATGATGCCGCCGATGCCGTCGGCGAGCTGCCGCAGGCCCGCCGCCAGCGGGTACTCGACCTGCTCCCGCCTGGCCAGCGCACTAAGGTGCTGACGCTCATGGGCTTCAATCCGGCGAGCGCCGGCGGCCTGATGGGTGTCGACTTCCTGGCCGTCCCCGAGCGGGCCAGCGTACAGGACGCGATGGCGGCGGTGGCGGGCTCACCGAGCCTGCAGCCCGAAGCGCTGACGAGCGTGCACGTGCTCGACTCCCACGGGCGGCTGTGCGGCGTTGTCCGGCTGGTCTCGCTGGTCCAGGCGGCCGGCTCGGCAAAGCTCACCGAAATCTACGACGGCGATCCGGTGCGGGTCGGGCCGGGCACGGACATCGTGGACGTGGCCGTGCTGATGAGCGACTACAACCTGACCACGATCCCGGTGGTGGATGAGCGGCGGACGATGATCGGCATCATTACGGTCGACGACGTGCTCGAAGCCACGCTGCCCGCCGACTGGCGGCGCCGTGAGGCGGCCGAGCCCCCAGACGCCCATCACGGGGACTCTTCATGACCGATGGCCCCGGCCAGCTGCCCCCGGCAGCCGGGGATGATGACGTAACTCCCGCAGCCAGCCAGCCCGTGCAGGCCGACCTGACGGGGCCCTTGGGCCGGTCGCTGACCGCACCGAGCGCGGTGCTCGACGAAGCGCACCTCGGCGACATCGAGGGTGCCCTGGGCCGGATCAGGCAGGCTGACCAGCTCAGTGATAGCGGCTGGCGACGCCGGCTGGTCACCTTCCTGGCCATCGTCGGGCCGGGGCTCATCGTGATGGTCGGCGACAATGACGCCGGCGGAGTGGCCACCTACGCTCAGGCGGGCCAGAACTACGGCTACAGCCTGCTGTGGGTGCTGCTGCTGCTGATCCCCGTCCTGATCGTGAACCAGGAAATGGTGGTCAGGCTCGGCGCGGTAACCGGCGTCGGCCATGCCCGGCTGATCATCGAGCGCTTCGGAAAATTCTGGGGCGCGTTCAGCGTCGCAGACCTGTTCCTGCTGAACTTCCTCACGATCGTGACCGAGTTCATCGGCGTCTCGCTGGCGCTGAGGTACTTCGGCATCAGCCCGTACATCTCAGTGCCGTGCGGGGCGGCGGTGCTCATCGGGATCACCGTCAGCGGCAGCTTCCGCCGCTGGGAGCGCGCGATGTTGCTGTTCATCGCGGTCAGCCTGGTGCTGGTCCCGCTTGTCCTGCTCGCCCACCCGCACTACGGGCCGATCGGCTATCACTTCGTCGTGCCGGGCATCCGCCGCGGCGTCAGCTCTGACGCGATCTTGCTGATCATCGCGATCGTCGGCACGACCGTCGCGCCCTGGCAGCTGTTCTTCCAGCAGTCCAACGTGATCGACAAGCGGATCACGCCGCGGTTCATCGGTTACGAGCGCGCCGACACCTCGCTCGGCGCGGTTGTCGTGGTGCTGGGCGCCGCGGCGATCCTGATCGTGGCGGTCTTCGCGGTCCGGGGCACTGAGCTGGCCGGGCATTTCACCGACGCGCTCGGGGTAGCCGAGGCGCTGCGGCGTCACAGCCGGGTGCTGGGCGCGCTGTTTGCCGTCGTGCTGCTAGACGCGAGCATCATCGGCGCCGCGGCGGTGACCCTGTCGACCAGCTATGCCTTCGGCGATGTCTTCGGTATCAGGCACTCGCTGCACCGCAAGTTCAGCGACGCGCGCCCGTTCTATGCCAGCTATGCCACGATGATCGCGGTGGCCGCTGGCATCGTGCTGATCCCGGGCGCGCCGCTCGGCCTCCTGACCACGGCGGTGCAAGCGCTGGCGGGCGTTCTGCTGCCCAGCGCGAGCGTGTTCCTGCTGCTGCTGTGCAACGACGCCGAGGTGCTCGGCCCCTGGCTGAACCCGCGATGGCTCAACATCCTCGCCAGCGTGATCATCGGGGTACTGCTGGCCCTGTCGGCAACCCTGGTCGTCACCACCCTCTTCCCCACCCTGGACTCCGCCAAGGTCGCAATCGGGACAGCGGCGCTGCTGCTCGGGGGCGGGGCCGCCACCGGCGGCTGGCTCTGGCTGACCCGCTCTCGGCGGCCCGGGCCGTCGCGTGAGCGCGCGACCACGACGGGGGAGCAGCGGCAGAACTGGCGCATGCCTCCGCTTGCCCTGCTGAAGCCCGTTGCCTGGTCGCCGGGAACGAAGTTCGGCATGGCACTGCTCCGCGGCTACCTGGTGATCTCGGCGCTGCTGCTAGTGGTCAAGGCCGTCCAGCTCGGCAGTGGCTGACCCGGCAGTGGCTGACCCGGCAGTGGCAGGGTAATTGGCTGCCAGGTACTCGGCCGCGACCCGCTTCGGCACGCACATGCGCCAGGCGTCCAGGACGAGTTCCTCCATCTCAGCCTGGTCAATCGCGGCGAGCCAAACGCGCAGCCAGTTGTAGCGCATGTCCGACTTCAGCGGCATCAGGAACTTGCCCGGCTCAGCTGCCACCAGCGCGGCCCGCTCCTCCTTGGCGAAGCCGAAGCCCATGAGCTGCTCGTCGGAGGAGAACGCCAGGAACACGATCCGGCCCACCCGGAATTTCACCCGATCGCGGACGAGCGCCTCGTAAGCGCGCGGAAGCCGGGTCGCGAAGGCGCGCACCTCGTCGAGGGTTGCCACGGGCACAGCCTGCCGCATGCTTACGACAATGGCTCGCCTGTGCGCCGCCCCGCCGCCCCGGCTCGCCCGCCGCCGGATCGCAATAGTCTGCCGGACCGCAATAGTCTGCACCTATGAGCCTCAGGCTGCCCCTGTTCCCGCTGGGAAGCGTGCTGTATCCCGGCTTGGTGCTGCCGCTGCACATCTTCGAGGAGCGCTACCGGCAGTTGGTGGCCGACCTGCTGGCCGGACCGGAGCCCCGGCGCTTCGGCGTGATCGCGATCCGCCGCGGCCGCGAGACTGGCATCGACGGGGTGTCCGCGCTGTACCCGGTCGGCTGCACCGCGGTGCTGCAGCAAGCCGAGCGCCAAGACGATGGGCGATACGACCTGGTCACCGTCGGCGCGGAGCGGTTCAGGCTGCTGGGACGGGCCGGGCTCGGCGAGTGCGGCGACCAGAATCCGTACCTCAGCGGCGACGTCGAACTGCTGCCCGATGAGGTCGGCGACGAAGCCGAGGCCGCGGTGGCACTGCTGGCCGTCCAGCGCGCGTTCCGGTCGTATCTGGGTTTGCTTGCCGACCGCGGCGGAGCCCGGATCACGATCCCCGAACTGCCCGATGAGCCCATGCTGATGTCGTATCTGGTCGCTGCCGCGGTCGTCGCCGACCTGCCGGAAAAGCAGCGGCTGCTAGCCGAGCCTGACGCGGCCCGCCGCCTGATCGCCGAGCGCGCGCTGCTGAGCAGGGAGATGCAGATGCTGCGCTCGCTGACCGCAACGCCGGCGCCGGACCTGCGGTACGCGCCGTACAGTCAGAACTAGGCCGCTGGCACCGGGTGACGGCGCAGGAATGACCACGGCGAATGCCCGGTTGCTGGAAGCGGGCACCGCGAAAGGCGCGGGCGCTGGCGGCAGGAGGCTGCGATGACAAGCACGACGCAGGCCAGCGGCGCGAGCCCGGTCGACTTCGCGACATTCGGCGACTACGGCGACTTCCGCCCGAAGAAGGCCCCGCCAGCGGGGGCGAAGCCGGGCGAGTTCGTGCGCGCGGCCTACCCGTTCCGCGGCCGGATCACCGCCGACGGTTCCAGCGGCTATCCCGCCGAGCCCGGCCGTTATCACTTGTACATCAGCTGGGCCTGCCCATGGGCGCACCGGAGCGCGATCGTGCGCGAACTGCTCGGCCTCAGCAACGTCATCTCGCTGTCCGCGGTCGACCCGGTGCGCGATGGCCGCGGCTGGGCGTTCCGCGACGGAGATGGCTACGGCCTCGACCCGGTGAACGGGTTCGCCTTGCTGAGGGAGGCCTACGAGGCAACCGAGCCGGGGTATGACGGCCACGTCTCGGTGCCGGTGCTGTGGGACAAGCAGGCCCACGCGATCGTCAGCAACAACTTCCCGGACATCACGATCGACCTGGACACGCAGTTCGCCGCCTGGGCGGACCCGGCCTATGAGCTGTACCCGCAGCCGCTGCGGCCGCAGATCGACGAGGTCAACGAGCTGGTCTACGCGACCGTCAACAACGGCGTCTACCGGTCCGGCTTCGCCACGACCCAGGAGAGCTATCACGAAGCGGTGACGCGGCTGTTCCAGACGCTGGATCTCGTTGAGGAGAGGCTCGCCGCACACCGCTATCTGGTGGGCGACCGGCTGACAGAGGCAGACGTGCGGCTGTGGGTCACCCTCGCCAGATTCGACGCGGTGTACTACTCCCATTTCAAGTGCAACCTGCGCCGGATCAGCGACTACCCGAACCTGTGGGCGTATGCGCGGGACCTGTACTCGCTCCCTGCCTTCCGCGACACGACCAGGTTCGACCAGATCAAGCGGCATTACTACGGCACGCATCCGCAGCTCAACCCGAGCCGCATCGTGCCAGACGGCCCGCTGCTTGACTGGGGCGCCCCGTCCGGCCGCGACCGCCAGTTCGCGGGCTGACGGCTTGTCCGGCAGGGCTTCGCAGCGGGGTAACGTGAGTTCATGACGGACTACGCGGACGCGGCGGGCCTGGTCGAGCGGTCGGCATCCGCTCTGGTCAGCGGGATTCCTGCCGAGCCGTCCGACGACGGCTTCTTCGGCCCGTCGAGCGTCACCTGGCGGATGAGCGGTGATGCGTCCGCACCGGTGGCCGGACTGCGGGCGCTGATGATCCAGGCACTGCACCCGCTCGCGATGGCAGGCGTCGATCAGCACAGTGACTGGCGGGCTGACCCGGTGGGCAGGCTCGCCGCGACGTCGGCGTACCTGGCAACCCTCACCTTCGGGGAACGGGCAGCTGCCGAGCGAGCCGCCTCGCGGGTGCGGCGCATTCACGAGCGGGTCACCGGCGTGGATCCGGAGACCGGCCAGTCGTATGCCGCGAGTGATCCGGAGTTGCTGCTGTGGGTGCACGCGGCGCTGGTGGACTCCACCCTCGCGGCGCGGGAAAAGTTCGGCACGCCGCTGCCGCCCGGCGACGCCGACCGGTACGTCGAGGAGATGGTCATCGCCGCCGAGCTGGTCGGCGTGCCGGCCCACCTCGTGCCGGACAGCCTGGCAGCGCTCGCGGAGTACCTGACCTGGATGCGGCCGCGGCTGCGGTGCACGGCAGCCGCCCGGGAGTCGATGGCTTACCTGCTGGACCCGCCCGGCCTGGACATAGGGGTGGCCGAGATCTGGCAGGACATCAGGGAGGCGACGCTGATCTCGCTCCCGGACTGGGCTCGTGCGGAGTACGGCTATAGCGCGCCGGAGCTGACGGCGGCCCGCCGGGTAGAGATCAGGCAGGCGCTCGGCGTGCTGGACGCGGTGTTCCTCGGTGAGCCGGGCGTGCTGGAGGCCAGGCAGCGCATTACCTTGCGGATGCGCGCCGCAGCGCGGGCATGAGGAACCGCGCGCGCGTGCTGGCTGCCCTGGCGGCAGGCGCTGTCGCGGGCGGTGCCGGGCTGGTCCTGCTGCGCCGCCGGGTGGGCCGGCTGCGGTTCGAGCGCGGCCTGGCAGCCGTGCAGCTGGCGGTACGCGGCGGCATGCGGTACGCGGGCAGCGCGCCGCGGCTGTTCATCGCGGCAGGCGAGAGCCGTGAGCGGCTGCGCAACGACTTGGCGATGCAGACCGCCGATGACGTGACCGCCACGCTCGGGGCGATGAAGGGCGTCATGGTCAAGCTCGGCCAGATGGCCAGCTACGTGGACGACGGGCTGGCGCCGTCGGTCCGGCGGACGCTCAGCCGGCTGCAGGACAGCGTGCCGCCGATGAGCGCGAACCTGGCTGGCGACGTGATCGAGGAGGAGCTTGGCCTGCGGCCAGAGCGGCTGTTCGCGCGGTTCGACCCAGAGCCGATCGCCGCGGCGTCGATCGGCCAGGTGCACCGCGCGATCACCAGGGACGGGCGTGCCGTCGCGGTGAAGGTGCAGTATCCGGGCATCGCCGAGATGATGGCGGCCGACCTGGACAATGTCTCGCTGCTGCGCCGGATGCTGCGGGTCACCGCGCCGAGCCAGGATGTCGACGGGCTGATCGCCGAGCTGCGGGAGCGGGTGCTGGAAGAGCTCGACTACCGCAGGGAAGCGGTGAACCAGCAGTTGCTGCACGACTACTACGCCGGGCATCCGACGATCAGCGTGCCGGCGATCGTCGGCGAGCTGTCGGCCAGGCGGGTGATCACCAGCGAGCTTGTCACCGGTGCGCGGTTCGCGGATGTGCTCAGCTGGCCGCAATCTGAGCGCGACCTGGCCGGCGAGACCCTGTTCCGGTTCGTCTTCCGCAGCCTGTACGAGGTGCACGCGTTCAACGGCGACCCGCATCCCGGTAACTACCTTTTCCACGGCGGCGGCAAGGTCACCTTCCTGGACTTCGGCATGGTCAAGCACTTCACCGACGCAGACCTGATGCCGCTGATGCAGATGGCACGCCACCTGTGCGTGGACGGCCTGCCGGCCGCATTCCGGGCCAGCCTGGAGCAGGCCGGGTTCCTGGTGCCCGGTGCCCCGCTGCGCGACGACCAGATCGTTGATCATCTCGCGGTGTTCTACCAGCTCATCAGGGAATCCAGGACGGTGACGGTAACCGGCGAGTACGCCTCGGCTGTCGTCCGCCGGTTCTTCGACGTACGCAGCCCGGTGGCGCAGTATGCCCGGATTCCGAGGTCGTACGTAGTGCTGCAGCGGATCAATCTCGGCCTGTTCGCGCTGCTCGGCGAGATGCAGGCGACCGCGAACTGGCGCGCCATCGCCGAGGAGATCTGGCCGTTCATGCAGGCGCCGCCGAGCACGCCGATGGGAGCCGCGGAACTGCCCTGGCTGGCCAGCCGCCCCGGGGTGGCTGCGCGCCTGGCCTAGCCGCTCGGTGACATGCCTGGTCGCATTGCGGCCGTGAGCAAATTGTCGGTAAAACAAACACCTCACGGGGCTGGAAACCGGAGATTCTGTATGTCACCGTCTGTTTAACCGTTTCGCAGCCACGTTCGGCTGAGGCTGCCAGAAGGGCAGGTGGCCGGGTCAGTGACTGGGGCACCCGAACAGGCGCTAGCGGTCGCGTTCGCGATCATCGGGGCCTTCAGCTATGCGGTGGCATCGGTCTATCAGCAGCAGAGCGCGTCGAAGCTGCCATCATCGGCATCCTTCGATCCCGCCGTGCTGCTCCGGCTGGTGCGGGCGCGACGGTGGCTGCTCGGCCTGATCGCGGTGATCTGCGGCTACGCCATGCAGGCCGCCGCACTGGATCTGGGCCGCCTGGTCATCGTCGAGCCGGTGTTCCCGATCGGCTTGCTGTTCGCGCTGCTGCTCGCCGCCAGGGCGGAGGGGCGAAGGCTCCGGCACCCGGAATGGACCGCTGCCGTCGCGGCGGTTGCCGGGCTCTGCGTCTTCCTGGTGGCGGCCCAGCCGTCGGGCGGCGAGCGCACCGCGGGTGCCGGACCGCTCGGGTTCGCTGCGGCGGGCGCGGTCGCTGCCGCCCTGATCTGCTGCCTGATCGCCCTCAGAGTGCAGGCCGCGCACCGTGCGCTCGTGCTCAGCATCGGCGGCGGCCTCGGGGCCGGCGTCACGGACGCGCTGACTAAGACCGTCGTGACGCAGGCTGGCACGCACCGGCTCGGGGTCTTTGCCGACCCGCGTATGTACCTGCTGGCGGTCGTCGGCCTGCTCACGTTCACGATGCAGCAGAATGCGTTCAGGGCAGCGGGCCTGTCGGCATCGCTGCCGTCGTTCGCCGTGCTGGAGCCGATTGTCGGCTCCCTGCTCGGGCTCGCCATCTATCACGAGCGGGTAGGCGGCGGTGACATCCGGATCGTCGTCGAGGTGCTCGCCGTCCTGGCGGCCATCTGGGGCATCGCCAGGCTCGCTAAATCGGTGATCGCCGAACTCGCTCAGCTCGCCGCCGTCACCGTGCCGCCCGCCGATCCGGCCGCGTAGCTAATAGCCGGGCACTGCACTCGGCCCGTTCCCGTATTGGCGCGACAGTAAAGGACGTTCGGATGCCGTGGTATGTGCTCACCGGTGCACCTGGCGCGGGAAAGACCGCCATCATCCGCCACCTCGAGCACGAGGGCTTCCTGGTGGTCGAGGAAGCCGCCACCGACGTGATCGCGCTGGAGCAGGCGCGCGGCCATGCCGAGCCGTGGGCGCACCCGGACTTCACTGACCAGGTGGCGGCCTTGCAGCGACGACGCGAGCGGCTGGCAGCCGCCGACTGCGGCAGCGCGACGGTGTTCCTGGACCGGTCGATGGTCTGCATGCTGGCACTGAGCCGGTTCCTCGGCCACCCGGTGTCACCGTTGCTGGCCGCGGAGATAGACCGCGCGGTGGCCGAGCGGCGCTACGGCGACGCGGTGTTCTTCGTCCGGGGCCAGGGCTTCGTCACGCCGACTGCCGCCCGGCGGATCAGCCCGGCGGATGCTGCCGCCTTCGAGATTGTGCACGAGCAGACGTACCGCGAGCTGGGCTTCCGGCTGACTGACGTGCCTGCGGGGCCGCTGGCGGAGCGGGCCGGCCTGGTCAGGCGCGCCGCCGCGGCGCTGGGCTGGCCCGCACGCCGATGTGATAATCCGGGTGATGGAGGATCAAAGCCAGTCACACCGGCCTGCCGAGCTGGCTCGGCAGGCACCGGGTGGCGGCGCCGAGGGGACGGGAGCGGGACAGTGGCCGGATCGGTGGCAGCGGGCGCGCAGGAGTTTGAGGCCAAAGTGGCGTCGTTCGTCCGGGACAACCGGCTCTACGGGGCGGCGGCCGGCGTCGTTCACGGCGATGAGCTGGTGTGGTCGGGTGGCTTCGGGTTCGCCGACCCGGCCGCGGAGCGGGCGGCCGGACCTGATGTGCTGTACCGGATCGCGTCCATCACCAAGACCTTCACCGGCACGGCCATCATGCAGCTTCGCGATGCCAGCCTGCTCGATCTCGACGACCCCGTGGTGAAGTGGATACCGGAGCTGTCGGACAGCGCGAGCCCGGACGGCATTGGCGCGGTCACGATCCGTCGCCTGCTGTCGCATGAGTCCGGCCTCGTCAGCGAGCCGCCGGGGACGGACTTCATGGCCAGCGAGCCCCGCTACGAGGGACTTGCCGCGCGGAACCTGGACCGGGTCGCGGAAATCTTTGCCGCCGTGCCGCCGAATACCCAGACCAAGTACTGCAATCTCGGCTACCAGCTGCTGGGCGAGATCGTGCACCGGGTAAGCGGAATTTCCTACCCGCAGTACGTCGCCGGCCGCATCCTGGCTCCGCTGAAGATGTCGTCGACCGGGTTCGAGCCGCTGCCCGGTGAGCTCGACGGCCGCCGCGCTACCGGCTACGCGGCCCGCGCATTCTCCGACGAGCTGTCGATCGCGCCAGCCATGCCACCGCTGTGGGCCGAAGGCGGGCTCTGGTCGACGGTCGAGGACCTCGCCAGGTGGCTGTCCTTCCAGCTGGCCGCGCACCCCGATGCGGCGGATGCCGCCACCGCGGCCGGCGCCGGCCCGGATGTGCTGGCCAGCGCGACGCGCCGGGAGATGCACAAGCCGAGGTACCTCAGCGACGAGGAGTGGTCGAGCGCCTGGGGTATCACCTGGTACTCGGTTCGCAAGGACGGCGTTACCTGGGTCCAGCACTCCGGCGGCCTGCCGGGGTTCACCTCGAACGCATGCTTCGACCGGGCCAGCCGGGTCGGGGCGATCGTGCTGCTGAACGGGTCCGCCGATGCATCCGGCCTGGCGATGAGCCTGGCCGCGGCCGGCCGCGGGCTGGCAGCGGCCGCCGCACCAGCGGTGCGCAGGCCCGCTCCGACCCCGCCGGAGGTGACCGCGCTCCTTGGCTACTACGCGCCAGCGGACATGAGCTTCGTGGTCAAGGTCGAGTGGCGAGACGGCAAGATCACCCTGATCGACGTTTCTGAGCCGGCCGAGAAGATCCCGCTTGAGGTCGCGGCCGAGCCGGGTACGTACGTGGCCGCACCGGGTTACCGCGTGTCAGGCGAGCCGGTCGTGTTCAATCGCCGGCCAGACGGCACGGTGGAGTCGGTGAACCTCGGCGGCGGCTCGCTGGTGCGACTCGATCCGGTCCGCGGACGTCATCAAGCCTGATCTTCGCGCTGTCAGCCGGCCAGGACCTCGTCCAGGGCCTGGAGCAGCAGGTCGGCGTGCTCGCGCTGGAAGACGAGGGGCGGCCGGATCTTGAGGACGTTCCCGGCCGGGCCGGTCGCGCTGAGCAATATTCCGCGGTCGCGCAGTGCCTCGGTTGCCGTGCGGGCGGGCCCGGCCGCGGGTGCCCGCGTCCCGTCGACGAGCTCCACGCCGAGCAGCAGGCCCTGGCCGCGGATGTCACCGATGACAGGGTGACTCTCGGCGAGTTCGGCGAGGCCTTGCCGGAGGTAGGCGCCGGTCTGCGCGGCGTGCGCCACCAGGCCCTCCGCCGCGATGACGTCGAGCACGGCGAGCGCGGCCGCGCAGGCGACCGGGTTGCCGCCGAAGGTGCTGAAGATCTCGGTCTCCTGCGGAACGGCCGCCACCAGGTCGGCGCGGGCTGCCAGGACGGCGACCGGGAAGCCGTTGCCCAGCGGCTTGCCCATCACGACCATGTCCGGCTCGATGCCCGACTCCTGGAAGCTCCACAGGTGACTGCCGGTCCGGCCATGGCCGGCCTGCACTTCGTCGGCCACCAGCAGGCCGCCAAGTGCCCGCACCCGGCGGGCCGCTTCCCGCAGGTAGCCGGGCGGGGGTGACAGGATGCCGTCCGCGGTGAACGCAGGATCGACGTACATGGCGGCGAGTCCCCGGTCGCCGAGCGCCCCGGCGGCGTCGTCGATGTGCGCGGCGTACCGCTGCGCCCACCCGTCCTCTTCCCGCCGGTATGCGCCGCGGTACCCATCGGGCGCCGGAACGGTCGCGACGTGCGCGGGTCGCTCCCGCGCGGCCCACTCCTCGGGGGACAGGGCGTGGGTCGCCTCGGTCAGGCCGTGGTAGGCATGAGCGCTCACGATCGCGCCGGTCCGGCCGGTCGCCGCCCGGGCGATCCGCCAGGCGAGGTCGTTGGCCTCGCTGCCGGAGTTCACTACCAGCAGGGCGTCCAGGCCCGGTGGCAGCGTTGCCTGGAGCCGTTCGGCAAGCTCCACGACCGCCTCGTGCAGATAGCGGCTGTGCGTCGCCAGCAGGCGCTGCTGCTGGCTGACCGCCCGTACGACGCGCGGGTGACTATGGCCGACCACCGGCACGTTGTTGTAGCAGTCGAGGTAGCGGCCGCCGTCGGGGTCGAACAGCCAGACGCCGTCGCCGCGCACCAGGTGAACCGGGTCCTGGTAGAACAGCGGCGAGCGGGGCAGCACACGCCGGCGGCGCTCCAGCAGCTCGGGGGTAGGGGACGACCGGTAGGGGAGCCCGCGGCTGGCTTCGCTGAAGCGCCGCGCCACGGTGTCGATACCCGTCCCCTCGATGGCATCCAGGAACGCGCGGGCGGCCGGCTCGCTGCTTTCGGCATATGCGGCGTTGTCGGGATAGCGCCCGCTGCGCCAGGCGGTGACCACCATCTCGGTGGCAAGCCTGGCCGCCACGAGGTCGGCGAGCAGGTCCGCCTCGTCCTCCTCCAACGGCGTGACCGAGGCGTAGCCGGCGATCATCGCGTCCGCCGCGGCAATACCGTCGTCACGGCCATGCAGCACGTCGGCGATGGCGACGGCGAGGTCGCAGACCAGCGGCGCGTGCGTCATGTCGCCGAAGTCCACGATTCCGCTGATTCGAAGATCGTCGCCGAACAGGACGTTGTACATGCTCATGTCGCCGTGGATGACCTGTGCCCGCAGCCCGGGCAGTACCAGGGCGGCCCTGGCGTCGAACCGGTCCAGCACCCGTTCCGCCTGAGCCCTGCGCGGGCCATCGGCGAGATGTGTCAGCAGCGGGCGGAGCTGTGGCGTGCGGGTGATGTCCCACAAGATCTCGTAGTCGGCCGCGGGGTGGAAGAAGCCCCGAAGCGCCTGGCCCAGGCGCGCCGTAACCTGCCCGAAAGACCAGATTGCCTGGGTCGTGAGGGCCGGCGCCGAGATCAGGCGGCCGGGCAGGAAGCTGAACAGCCGCGCCAGGTACACCTCGCCGTCGGGCCCGGGGACCTCAGCCCACGGTGCGCCGTCGGCGGCCGCCAGCGCGCGCATCACCGGCAGGCCGGGGTCAACCCGCTCGATGTGGCGCAGCGCAGCGGTCTGCATCTCCAGGACGGGCCGGTCATCTGCCGGATTTGAGATCTTGAGCACGAAGCGCCGGCCTTCGGCCGTATCCACCCGGAAGTTCTGATCCCGTTCGCCGTCCAGCGGAGTCAATGACCCCGCCATGCCGAAGCTGTCGCGCAGGACTTTCCTGGCGACGGCCAGGTCCAGCACCGGCGGCGTGGTCTGCAGAGGGTCAAGGCGCTGCACCATAAGGCCGAAGGCTATCTTGCCCGCCGGGTGCCAGCCTGGGCACCCTCAGGTTCCGGGCATGCCCGTTAAGATGCGCAAATGTCCATACAGCGCGCTCGGCGTCCGCACTGCCGGGCCCGCTGACTCGCCGTACGGAAAGCCCCGGGCCCGGAAAAGCGTTAGCAGTCAGGCGGCGTTATGAGAATGCTTGGACCCTGGCGGTAGCCGATTGCCCGGCTTCCGGCTGTCAGCTGGAGGCGCCGTCAGCCGAGTCCTGCCCGCCGCCCGCTGCCTTGCCCGCTTCCGTTACGTGGAGATACCTGCCGTGACCGCCTCGCTCGCCCAGCTGCGAGCACGCTTGCCGGCCCTGATGCTGGCCGACCAGCGCAGGCTGGCCAGGCGCGCGGACCGGGCGGCGTCGGCGCGGCAGCCGGCCGCTCGCGAGCAGGCGCTCGGTCAGCTCGCGGCCGAGGTCGCGGCGGCCGAGCAGCGCATCGAGACGCGGCGCGGCATGGTCCCGGTCATCACCTATCCGGCCGAGCTACCGGTGAGCCAGCGCAAGGCGGAGCTGGCGGCGGCGATCAGGGAACATCAGGTCGTGATCATCGCCGGTGAGACCGGCTCCGGCAAGACGACGCAGCTGCCCAAGATCTGCCTGGAGCTCGGTCGCGGTATCAGCGGGCAGATCGGCCACACGCAACCGCGGCGCATCGCGGCCCGCACCGTCGCCGACCGGATCGCCGCTGAGCTCTCTACCGAGCCCGGCACCGTGGTCGGGTACAAAGTCAGGTTCGCCGACACCACCAGCGACAGCACCCTGATCAAGGTGATGACCGACGGCATCCTGCTCACCGAGATGCAACGAGACCGGTTGCTGCTGCGCTACGACACGCTGATCATCGACGAGGCGCACGAGCGCAGCCTCAACATTGACTTCATCCTCGGCTACCTGAAGCAGTTGCTCCCGCGCCGCCCGGACTTGAAGGTGATCATCACCTCGGCCACCATCGATCCGGAGCGGTTTGCCAGGCATTTCGCTCCCGGCGGCCAGCAGGCAGCCGGCCCGGTATCCGGGTCGCCGGGTGCGGTATCCGGGTCGCCGGGTGCGGCAACCGGGCCGGCCGGCGCGCCGGTCATCGAGGTGTCCGGCCGCACTTACCCGGTCGAGGTGCGATACCGGCCGCTCGCCGGGCCTGATGCTGCCGGGCCTGATGCTGCCGGCCCTAATGCTGCCGGGCCTGATGCTGCCAGCAGTGGCGCGGAGCCGCGCGACCAGGTTCAGGCCATCGTGGACGCGGTTGCCGAACTCCGCCGCGAGGGCCCCGGCGACATCCTGATCTTTCTCAGCGGCGAACGCGAGATCCGGGACACCGCCGATGCGCTGGCCGACGAGCCGGACCTGGAGATCCTGCCGCTGTACTCCCGGCTGTCGGCCGCCGAGCAATATCGAGTGTTCAAGCCCCACAGCGGCCGCAGGGCGGTTCTTGCCACCAATGTCGCCGAGACCTCCCTCACGGTGCCGGGCATCAAGTACGTCATCGACCCCGGCACCGCCCGCATCTCCCGCTATAGCCAGCGCACCAAGGTGCAGCGGCTGCCGATCGAGCCGATCTCTCGTGCCTCGGCCAGTCAGCGCACGGGCCGCTGCGGCCGCACCAGCGATGGCATCTGCATCCGGCTGTACAGCGAGCCGGACTTCGAATCCCGGCCGCAGTTCACTGAGCCGGAGATCCTGCGCACCAGCCTGGCGTCGGTCATCCTCCGGATGGCCGCGCTCGACCTGGGCCCGGTTGCCGACTTCCCGTTCATGGACCCGCCCGACTCGCGGCACGTTGCCGACGGCCTGCGCCTGCTGGAAGAACTCGGCGCGATCAGGCCCGGCAGTGGCGGCCGCGCAGCGGGTACCCCGGGACTGACGGAGACCGGGCGGAAGCTCGCCGAGCTTCCGGTCGATCCTCAGCTCGGCCGGATGATCCTGGAAGCCGGCCGGAATGGCTGCGCTCGAGAGGTGCTCATCATCACCGCCGCACTGTCGATCCAGGACCCGCGCGAGCGGCCGGCCGACGAGCGGGACGCGGCAGATGCGATGCACCGCCGGTTCGCCGAGCCGGGGTCGGACTTCCTGGCGTTCCTGACGCTGTGGGACTACCTGCGGGAGCAGCAGCGCCAGCTGTCGTCGTCGGCGTTCCGCCGGCTCTGCCGCCGGGAGTACCTGCACTTCCTGCGCGTGCGCGAATGGCAGGACCTGTACACCCAGCTGCAGCAGGCGGCCAGAGAAGTCGGCGTGGTGATCGGCCGGGATCAGGGTGCGCGGGACGGGCCTGCCAGCGCCCGCCGGCCGGGCGGCGCGAAGGCGGCTCGGCAGTCGCGCGGCGCCGGCTCACGCCGGCCAGCGGCGCAGGCTAGCACCACGGGCGACGGCGGCAGCTTCGCAGCCGTCGGCCCCGCAGCCGTCGGCCTCGACGGCGACCGCGCTGGCCGGCCAGCGCAGGCCCGCGGCAACGCCGAGGACCGGTACAGCGCCGACCTTGCCGACCGGGTGCACCAGTCACTGCTGGCCGGCTTGCTCTCGCATATCGGCATGCAGGACGCAGCCCGCAAGCCGGCCGACCGCGGCGCGGCCGACCGCACGGCAGCTGGCGGTCGCCGCCGCGGCCCGGCCGAGTTCCTCGGCGCCCGCGGCGCGAAATTCGCGATCTTCCCCGACTCGGCCCTGGCGCGCAAGCCGCCGCACTGGGTCATGGCGGCCGAGCTCGTCGAGACTTCCAGGCTGTGGGCAAGGACCGTGGCACGCATCGAGCCCGAATGGGCCGAGGCGCTGGCCGGCGACCTGGTCCGGCGCAGTTACAGCGAGCCGCGCTGGGATGCGCGCCGCGGCGCTGTGCTGGCAACCGAGAAGGTCACCCTGTACGGCCTGCCGATTGTCGCGGCCCGCCAGGTCAACTACGGCACCATCGACCCGGCAGCAGCGCGTGCGGAGTTCATCCAGCATGCGCTGGTCGAGGGTGACTGGCAGACCCACCACACGTTCTTTGCCCGCAACCAGCGTGCCCGTCAGGAAGCCGCCGAGCTGGAGCGCAAGGCGCGCCGTCGCGGCCTGGTCGCTGACGACGCGGCCGTCTTCGACTTCTACGACCGGCGCGTTCCGAAGACCGTCACCTCTGCTCGCCACTTCGACAGCTGGTGGAAGCGAGCCCGTGCCGCCGGCCCGGCGCTGCTCGACCTCAGCCCGGCTGATCTGGCCGGACCGGCCGCTGAGGAGATCAGCCTGGTGGATTACCCGGAGCGGTTGGGCCCGTTCCCGGTGTCGTATGAGTTCGCGCCGGGAGAGCCGCACGACGGCGTGACGGCGGACATCTCGCTCCAGGACCTTTTCGCCGCGGACGGGGCAGGGCTGAGCTGGCAGGTTCCCGGCTTGCGCAGGGAGCTGGTCACCGAGCTCATCCGCGGGCTGCCGAAGGACCTGCGCCGCCGCTTCATCCCGGCCCCCGACACGGCCGCGGCCGTGCTGAGCGGACTCGGCGAACCGCACGGCGACCTGCTGGACGCGCTCAGCGCCGAGCTAACCCGGCGCAGCGGAGCGCGGGTCCCGCGATCGGCCTGGAACGTCGCGGCGTTGCCCGGCTACCTGCGGGTTACCTACCGGGTGCTAGACGGCGAGCAGGTGCTGGCGACCGGCAAGGACCTGGACAGGCTGCGCGGCGACCTGCGTCCGCGGCTGGCGGCCACGCTCACCGCGGCGGCCGCGAGCATCACCAGGACCGGCCTGCGCAGCTGGGACTTCGGCGCGTTGCCGCGGGAATTCAGCGCTGGCCGGGTGCGCGGTTACCCAGCGCTGGCTGACACCGGCAGCGCCGTGGACGTGCGGGTGTTTGACACCGAGGCCGAGGCGGAGGCGTCCATGCGGCTTGGCGTTCGCCGCCTGCTGCTGATCGCGGTGCCTTCCGGCGTGCGCTCCATCGCCGGCCGGCTGCCGGTCAACCTCAAGATGGCCCTGAGCCGGCATCCGTATCCCGGCGCGGCCGCGCTACTGGACGACTGTGCCGCCGCCGCCGCCGATCAGGTCATCGCCGACGCGGGCGGCCCGGTGCGGGACGCGGAGGGGTTCGCCGGCCTCGTCGCCGCCGCGCGTGACGCGCTGGCCCCGAACACGGCGCGGGTGGTAGAGCTGGCTGCCCGCATCCTGAGCGAGGCGCACCAGGTCGAGATCAGGCTGGCAGCCGCGGGCCCCGGAGTTCCCGCGCTGGCCAGGTCGCTCGACGACGTGCGGGCGCAGTTCGCCGGGCTCATCTATCCCGGATTCATCGCCGAGACCGGCAGTTCCCGGCTGCCGGACCTCATCCGTTACCTGAAGGCCATCGTCCGGCGGCTGGACAAGCTGGCGGGGGAGCAGGCAAGGGATGCCGAGCGGATGGCCGCCGTCCACCGGGTGACAAGCGAATACGAGGCCGCCCGCAGGCAGCTGCCGCCTAGCGCCCGTTCCCGTACCGATGTGCAGTCGATCCGGTGGCTGATCGAGGAGTTGCGGGTGAGCTTGTTCGCGCAGGTGCTCGGCACGCCGGGGCCGGTGTCGGAGAAGCGGATCCGGGCTGCGGTGGATGCCCTGCTGCCCGGCTGACCC
>DAHVAR010000137.1 GCA_027314515.1 Actinomycetota bacterium | reverse complement strand
AGGATCGGAGCAATCAACGTCGCGCGAACTCACCACAGTGCCCCTCATCTCCCAAGGTCAGCAGCCCATCAGCGCAATCACCGGCCAACCACCGAGCGCTGAGGTTGCCCCGAATCGGCCCCGCGGAAATCCGCGCTAATGCAGGTCCGCACGAGCACCCGGCTAGCCCGGCGCAGGAGCAGTGGCGCCTTTGCGCTCACGCGGACGCGGGCGGCAGGGGCATGCACTGGCTGCCGCCGGGCGAGATGTGCCCGGAGGCAGTCAAGTGAGCCGGCCTCTTGCGCGAGAACTCGCCTATGGCCTGCCGCACGGGTGGCCCGGCGCTCTGCTGTCAGGGTGGCCAGCGATGGCGTTCATCGGGTCGGCAGAGGTGGCCATCAGCATGTCCCGCCGGGCGATGCTCGCGGAGACGGAACCGGAGGCAGCAGAGCTGCCAGCATCGGGCATGCCAGAGCAGCCGGTCACGGCCGCCATGGCAGAGGCCGTCACCGGGCCAGCCAAAGACCGGACGCCAGCAGTACCCAGCAGTACGCACCAAGTGCAGCGGGCAAGCGGCGCAAGGGCAAGTCACGGCGCGGCGGGTCTCTGGAGCAGCGCCAGGCGCGGCGGGCCGCGCTGGAGGCCGAGACGGTGGCCATACTCGCGGCTGAGCCGGAAATCGGACCGACCGCGCTGCCGATCGGCTGGACGTGTCCAACTCGACGGCACAGCGCATTCTGCGGGAGCTGAGGGCCGCGCGGCCGGTTGGCCAGAGCATGCGCCCGGCCCCAGGGGGCAGGGGCGTGATCCAGGACACACGGAGCCCACGACAACGCTTGCCTTGCCTCTCGCGTCACACACGTAATGTCTAATGCCAAGAATTGGGGGACGTTACATGAAGTGGTGCCCTGGATGTATGCGGAACACCCGGCACATTCGCGTTAACGCCAGCACCGTCAGGTGCGAGGTCTGCGGCCGGCAGAGTGTGGGCTGAGTCCAGAAAACAGAAGACCCCCGGAGATTGAGGTAGTCCCGGAGGTCTTCGCGTCACTGGGAGACGGTTGCTAGCTTCCCGGTACCAACCGCTGTACGCCAGCCGTGCAACCCGTCATCCACTGCGACCAACTGGACGGGTAGCCGGCCCCGTTACTACCGCCCACGCCCTCCCAGCCTGCGCAGAAGTCCTGAGCGGTGCCACCGGCAGCCTCTACGTGGTCCGCCAGAAGCAGGGTGCCATCCGAGTAGCTCATCGCGAACTTATAGCCGTCGTTGTACGAAGCCGAATGGCCGCCGCTTGCAGCCACGGCGCCGACGACGAGCACGACCGCGGCGACGATGGCGCTAATGACTTTGTGGGCTTTTACCAGCTTGAGCAATCTCATGGGTGATGCTGTCTCCTGCTCTGCGAGCGTTCCGGGCCTGTGGCAGAAGTGAGACGTGTTACGAGGCCGAACGGATTACCCCCAAAGAGGTCCCGTGGCTGCGTAACCTCCATGCCTTCGAGTGTCGGCGGCTACTCGGCGGAAAGCCTGCGCATGATCTCGGCGAGCAAGTGCCCGTGGTGACAATGGGTCGGTACGCCCTGGCCGAGTCGGAAGCAGGCCAGCGACTGGCCACTTGAGCAGGTCCTTTGACGTTAACTGCTGACTTGTGTAGTCAGGGCACGGCGGCGACTGCATGGCGCGCGGCGGTACCAGGAAGATTGGGCATGCGGAGGAGCCCGGTGCCAGGCCGTCAGGAGTGCAACCGAACGGGAGGAGCACCGGGCCCCCTGGAGCGTCACCGCCTACGGCGCTGGAGGGCAATCACGGTTGCTTGCGCCGCGCCGGTCCGGAAAGGGCTCCTGCGCGGCAATCAGGCGCGTTTGGCTGCCAACCTGCGCCGGCATGGCAGGCCAAGCCCGGTATGGCGACGGGGTTACCTGGCTCGAACGGGGACCCGGCCTGTGAGAGGTTATCTGATCACAGCAGCCCGTGCGGATGCCGCCGGACGCGGCGCCTTGTCCGAGGTGACCTGTGGCCGCTGGATTCTCGGGACGGCCAGCGGCTACCAGGCGGAGCATCTGCCGGCAGGTCGAGGAGATCGAATACATGCAGCGACTGCATAAGGACCTGCGCCGCACGACCCTGGCCGGGCAGTAGTCAGCGCGGAGGCCTCTCGACAACGAAGGTCCCGCGTCCGGGAGTGGTCTGCACGAGGCCCTCGTCAGCCAGGACACGGTAGGCGCGCCGGATCGCTCGCGGATGCAGTCCGGTCATGCCCTGCAGCACCAGAACCGGCGGGAGCTGGCTGCCCGGCGGGTACTCGTCGCCAGACAGGATGCGCTCGCGTAGCTGGTCGGCGAGCTGCAAGAACTCGAACCGCGCCTTCTTCCTCTCGATCACGAACGGGCGGATCTCCTGATCAGGCACTCCCGTAGCCTGCCCGGAGCGCTCCTGCGTAAGCGAGGCCCTGCATGTGCGCCTGTGTGCGCATAGAGCCCTGCGAGTCCCTGCGTGCTATCTTGGCAGGGAGCAAGCTGGAGGGTCGATGGAGCTGATGCCGGGCGAGCAGCGCGAACTCGACAGCCTGCGCTGGCACTGGGGCGAGGTCTACCGCTTCAGCTTCGACGGCGAGTACTGGCACGCGGACCGCCGGGCCGGCGGCGGGCGCATGTCCGCTTACAGCCCTGAGCGGTTGCGGCTCATGGTCCGGGCCGACTACCTCCGTCAGGCCGACGCCCGGCGGCGGCTCCAGCTCGCGACCGGATCAGGAAACGAGGGCTGAAGAATGGCCGGAGGGCCGGCCAGCTGGGCGAGGGTCAGCCGGGCCACGTCCGGGGTTACACGGCGAGGCGGCGCTAGCGGGGCAGTTTCTCGGCCACGAACACGCCTCTGCCGGGAACGATCACTGCCAGGCCCTCGTCCTCCAGCCGCTTGTAGACCTTGCGGGTGGTCGGTGGCGAGACCTTCGCCAGGGCCTGGCCTGCACTGTCTGCGGCCGGTGTGACCATGCCGACCACGACGAGCCGTGGTCCTACTTTCTCGCAGCACCTGCCGGGCGCGTTGATCGGCTCGACAGCGAGAGCGCCCCCGATCAGAAAGGGACCTGAACTTATGTTATCTGTGGCCGGCAGGCGCGTGTCCATGACGTCAACGAGAAGGTGATTTGCCGGGTTCAAGGAGCGTCGTGGACACGGGACGTGAACGCTGTCCACGACATATCGCGTGCCGCCTGCCCCTTATCGCTGCTGTTTTTCGAATTTGACTTCCGGCCGGCGGGCTGCCACGGCGAAATGTCCACGACACGGAGCCGCTGCTAGCGCACGGCTGCAGCGAAGGTCCTGGAGATAAGCGACGAACAGCGCAAGCTCGTCCGCCGGCGGCCTCGCAGCTGGCTTCACCCTGCTGTCGTTCCTCGTCGGCCTCTACTTCGTCCCGTCGATCATCGCCTGGGCCCGGAAGCTCCCGAACCTGTGGCCGGTGGTGATCCTCAGCGCCTTTCTCGGCTGGACGGTAGTCGGCTGGGTGGTCGCGCTCATGATGGCGGCCCGGACTGCGCCGAAGCCGCCCGTGTACGTCGTGCCGCCGGGGTGGCAGCCGCCTCCTAGTCCTCCTCCTGCATCTGAGGGGAAGCCAGGCATGCCAATGCCGCCCGGATACTTCTGAGCCGGGAAGAAGCCCGCGCCACGTCAGGGCTGATCGATGAAGGGCCGCCCGGTGAAGGGGCGGCGACCAGCCAATGCCAGCCAACGGGCCACTGCCCGCTGAGCCGCGCGGACCAGGCCGGAGCGGCGCGGGTCCAGGGTCGGCGCAGCCGATCGCGTGCGACGCCGAAGGGCCCGCTGATATTCCCCGCTTCGCATCTGGCCATCGGCCGCGGTGGTCCACAGCGGCCCGATTCCGTGCGGCCTATGTGAGGCGGAGCCCGCCGAGGCTGCCTGATCTCGCGCTTTGTGCCGGCTGTCGACGGCTACGGTGCGTGTGGGCACGAGTTCTGTCTGATTCCCCGCGTACGAAAGAGGCCGAGGTGGGCGAAGATGGCCTCATGACGCCCCCCGTCAGCGGACGTGGGCTGCCTTGCCGGACCGCGACTACCCGAGTGGGCCGGCGCAGGCATGCACGTTGAGTGATTCCCGTGAGGAGCCTTGTGAGCACGCTCGGTAGTTTCATCTGGTCGATCGCCGACCAGCTCCGGGGTCCCTACCGCCCCAACCAGTACGGGAACGTGATCCTCCCGTTCACGATCCTCCGGCGCCTCGACTGCATCCTGGAGCCGGACCGCGCGGTCGTCCGAGACCTGGCTGCGGCCTACGAGAACCCGAACCGGCTCCGGGTCGAGGTCAAGAAGAAGACTGGCCGGCCGTTCTACAACACGTCGAAGTACAGCTTCGCCAACCTGCTGCAGGATGCGGACGGGCTGGAGGACAACCTCGTCGACTACGTCGACCGGTTCTCCGCCGATGTCGATGTGTTCGAGTACTTCGACTTCAAGAAGGAGATCATCGCCCTGGAGAAGGCCGGTCTTCTGCGCGAGATCGTGAAGTCCTTCGGCGCCGTCGACCTGCACCCCGATGTCGTGTCCAACGCCGACATGGGCGACGCGTTCGAGTACATCATCCGCAAGTTCAACGAGGCCGCGAACGAGACCTCTGGTGATCACTACACTCCGCGTGACGCGATCCGGCTGCTGGTCGACCTGCTCTTCGCCGAGAAGGACGCCGACCTGACCGAGTCGGGCATCGTCCGCACGCTGTACGATCCCACCGCCGGGACCGGCGGCATGCTCGCTCTTGCCGAGGAGCACCTGCTCGGACAGAACCCGGACGCCGGGCTGACCCTGTACGGCCAGGAGTACAACCCGCAGTCGTACGCGATCTGCAAGTCCGACCTGCTGGCCAAGGGCCACGACGCGTCCAACATCGTCTTCGGTAACACGCTCACCAACGACGCCTTCAAGGGCCGCAAGTTCGACTTCTGCATGTCCAACCCGCCGTACGGCGTGGACTGGAAGCAGTACGCCAGGGATGTCACCAAGGAGCGCGACGAGGCCGGCCCGTACGGTCGCTTCGCGCCAGGCCTCCCGGCGACCTCGGACGGGCAGATGCTGTTCCTGCTGCATCTGGCGCACAAGATGCGCGCCCCCGAGGACGGCGGAGGCCGGGCCGGGATCGTCATGAACGGCTCGCCGCTCTTCAACGGCGCCGCCGAGTCCGGCCCATCGAACATCCGCCAGTGGCTGCTGGAGAATGATCTAGTCGAGGCGATCGTCGCTCTGCCGGCCAACATGTTCTTCAACACCGGCATCGCCACCTACATCTGGATCCTCGACAACGCTAAGCACCTTGAGCGCAAGGGCCTAGTTCAGCTCATCGACGGCACCTCGTTCTGGACGAAGATGCGCAAGAACCTCGGCAACAAGAATCGCGAGATCAGCGACACCGACCGCGCCAAGGTGGTACGCCTGTACGCCGACTTCCTCGATGCCGACCCGGACTTCTCAAAGGTGCTGCGTAACGACGAGTTCGGCTACTGGACCGTCACCGTCGAGCGCCCCCTCTTCGAGGAGTCCGGCAACCCCGTCGTTGACCGCAAGGGCAAGCCCAAGCCGGACAACAAGAAGCGCGATACCGAGAACGTCCCGTTCACGTTCGGTGGCTCGACCGCCGGTGCGGCGGGCAAGGTCGAGGTCATTCAGGCGTACTTCGACGCCGGGGTGAAGCCGCACGTCCCCGACGCCTGGATCGAGTGGGCGAAGGTCAAGACCGGCTACGAGATTCCCTTCACTCGCTACTTCTACAAGTACGTCCCACCTCGCCCCCTGGCTGAGATCGACGCCGACCTGGAGAAGCAGGTTGCCAAGATCCTCGACTTGCTGCGGGAAGTGGAGAAATGACAGGGCCTCTCTGGGAAACGCTGCCCGATGGGTGGCGGATAGGGCAGGTCAAGCACACAGCGACGGTCACGCTCGGCAAGATGCTGCAGAGCGAGGACTCGGGCGGTGATGTAGACGCTCCCTACCTGCGTGCCGCGAACGTGCAGCCTGACGGCGTGTTGGCTCTCGATGACGTGAACGAGATGTGGTTCGGCGAGGTCGAACTGGAGCAGTTGAGCATCCAAGCCGGCGATGTGGTTGTTGTCGAGGGCGGCCAGGGCGGGTTCGGCCGAGCCGCGTATGTCGACGAGGATCTGCTCGGCTGGGGATTCCAGAACTCGATCAACCGGCTTCGGCCGATTGGTGATTTCGACGGCCGCTTCATCGCGTTCTACCTAATCGCTCTGCGGGCCAGCGGTTTCATCCGTTCATACGCCAACGTTGTGTCGATGCCGCATCTCACGGCAGAGAAGCTCGCTAGCATTCAGATCCCGCTGCCGCCACTGGAGAAACAGCACGCTATCGCGGACTACCTCGACCGCGAGACCACCCGCATCGACACGCTCATCGACGAGCAGCAGCGCCTGATCGAGATGCTCCGCGAACGGCGCGCAGCGGTTGTCGCGTCAGCTCTAACGCCTACCGATAGCTGGCGCCAGCTGCGCATCAAGCACATCGGCCAGACCAGCCTCGGCAAGATGCTCGATGCCGGACGCGCAGTCCGAGAAGGAGACGAGTTCCGGCCGTATGTCCGTGCGGCGGATGTCCGTGCGGATGGATCCGTGAATCTGGTGGATCTCAACGAGATGCCGTTCTCTGAAGCGGAGATGGGTACGTTCGATCTCCGTGCCGACGACGTGCTGCTCATCGAGGGTGGCGCGACTGGGCGGCCAGGATTCATGTTCGACGCAGCGCCTGGGATCGCCTTTCAGAAGACGGTCAACCGGCTCCGAGTCGGCCCGCAGGCGGACGCCCGGTTCGTGTACTGGTCGATGCTCCGTCTGTACGAATCGGCCTACTACGCCAACCACTATGGCTCGGTCTCCTTCGTCCACCTCACCGGCGAGAAGTTGAGGGAGATCGCGCTCCCCTTCCCACCTGTCGACGAGCAGCGCCAACTCGCTGCGCATCTGGATGAGACAACCAAGAAGATCGACACGCTCGTCGCCGAGACGGAGCGCTTTATCGAACTCGCTCGCGAGCGGCGGGCCGCGCTGATCACTGCTGCGGTGACGGGTCAGATCGACGTACATGAGGCGCTGTGATGGCTGACCACAATGAGGTCGTTTTTGAGGCCGAGATCTGCGAGTACCTCGCGGCGCACGGGTGGCTGTACTCGGCGAACGACACCGGCTACGACCGTGAGCGGGCGCTGTTCCCCGAGGATCTGTTCGCGTGGCTGGGGGGGACGCAGAAGGCGGCGTATGAGAGGGCGTTGAAGGCGGCGGGGTCGCAGGCGAAGTTCCTCGACGTGCTGACCTCGGCGCTGGACAAGCCGCTGGAGCACGGCGGCGGGATGCTGAGCATCCTGCGGACCGGGGTGCAGTACATCGGCGGCGGCCGGCTGAAGATGGCGCAGTTCCGGCCTGAGACGACGCTGAACGAGACGACGAACGCCGAGTATGCGGCGATGCGGGTCCGGGTGGTGCGGCAGGTGCACTTCTCAACGGCTGACCAGCGCAGCATCGACCTGGTGTTCTTCGTCAACGGTCTCCCGGTCGCGACGGTGGAGCTGAAGACCGACTTCACCCAGTCGCTGGACGAGGCGGTCCAGCAGTACCGGAAGCAGCGCAACCCGCTGACGAACGGCCGGCCGGAGCCGCTGCTGTCGTTCGGGCACCGGGCGCTGGTCCACTTCGCGGTCTCCAACGATCTTGCCGCGATGTCCACCCGGCTGGAGGGCGATAAGACGCAGTTCCTGCCGTTCAACACCGGCTTCGACGGCTGCGCTGGGAACCCGCCCGGTGCGGACGGCAGGTCGGCGACGGCGTACCTGTGGGAGCGGGTCTGGGAGAAGCACGCCTGGCTCAGCGTCATCGGCCGGCTGATGATCGTGGAGACCAAAGAGGAGTGGGACGTCGCGACCGGCACGTCGGTGCGCCGCATGAGCATGCTGTTCCCCCGGTTCCACCAGTGGGAGGCCGTCACGAACATCGTCGCCGCTGTGGCTGAAGAGGGTGTCGGCCGGCGTTACCTCATCGAGCACTCCGCCGGATCGGGGAAGACGAACACGATCGCCTGGACGGCGCACCGTCTCGCCCGGCTGCACGTCAGCGATGCGAAGGTCTTCGACTCGGTCATTGTGGTCGTCGACCGCACCGTCCTCGACGGGCAGCTCCAGGACGCGATCCGGCAGATCGACGGCAGCGGGAAGATCGTCGCAACGATCAGCCCTGAGGACGTGCGCAAGGCCGGCGCGAAGTCGAAGTCCGGGCTGCTGGCCCAGGCGCTGAAGAACGGCGAGCTGATCATCGCGGTGACGGTGCAGACCTTCCCGTACGCACTCGATGAGATCCGGGCCGACTCCGGCCTGAAGGGCAAGCGGTTCGCCGTCATCGCGGATGAGGCGCACTCCTCGCAGTCGGGGCAGATCTCCTCGAAGCTGAAGCAGGTCCTGACCGCCGAGGAGATCAAGGAGATCGAGGACGGCGGCTCGGTCGACGTCGAGGCGATCCTGGCATCGGAGATGGCTGAGCGGGCCGGGTCGCCGAACATCTCCTACTTCGCCTTCACCGCGACGCCGAAGAACAAGACCCTGGAGCTGTTCGGCCGCACGGGGCCGGACGGCAAGCCGCGTGAGTTCCACCTGTACTCGATGAAGCAGGCGATCGAGGAGGGCTACATCCTCGACGTGCTCAAGGGCTACCAGTCCTACGACACCGCGTTGAAGATCGCCGGGAAGGCCGGGAGCGGCGAGGGTGGCGAGGTCGAGGAGTCAGCGGCGCGTAAGGGGCTGATGCGGTGGGTGCAGCTGCACCCGACGAACATCAGCCAGAAGGTGCAGATCATCGTCGAGCACTTCCACGCCAACGTCGCCCATCTGCTGGAGGGCAAGGCGAAGGCGATGGTCGTCACCGACTCGCGCAAGGCTGCGGTGAAGTACAAGAAGGCGATCGACGCCTACATCGCCAGGCGGGCCGCCGAGGACGCCTCCTACAACTACCGGACCCTGGTCGCGTTCTCCGGGTCGGTGTCGATGGCTGAGAACGAGGAGTGGAGCCAGGACTGGGGTCCGGCGCCGTCCAAGGACGACGAGTTCACCGAGGCCAGCATGAATCCCGGAGCGGGCGCTGACCTGGCCGCGGCGTTCAGGGGCGGGACGTACACGATCATGCTGGTTGCCAACAAGTTCCAGACCGGCTTCGACCAGCCGCTGCTGTCGGCGATGTACGTCGACAAGAAGCTCTCCGGTGTCACCGCCGTGCAGACGCTCTCCCGGCTCAACCGAACCCACCGCACCGCTGACGGGGAGCAGAAGGCCAAGACGTTCGTCATCGACTTCGTGAACGAGCCCGAGGACATCAGGGCCGCCTTCGAGCCGTACTTCACCAACGCCACCCTGGAGACCGAGACCGACCCGTACGTCGTCGTGCACCTCGCGAACAAGCTCGCCCAGGCGGGGATCTACACCGACAAGCAGGTCCGCCAGGTCGCCGGGCTGTGGGTCTCACGTAAGGGAAACAACGCGCTCTCGGCGGCGATCAGCCCGGCCCAGCACGACTTCCGCCGCCGCTACGCGGCAGCGATCGAGGCCGACGACAAGGTCACGCTCAACACCCTCGATCTCTTCCGCAAGGACGTCTCCACCTACGTCCGGCTCTACGACTTCATGAGCCAGATCGTCGACTACGGCGACCCGTACATGGAGATGCTCTCGATCTTCCTCCGGCTCCTGGAGAAGGTCATCGCCGAGTCCTCCTGGAGCGCCGAGGTCGACCTCTCCGACGTGGTCCTAGTCGGGGTGAAGCACACCAAGAAGATCGCTGTCGACATCTCGCTGACCGGAGACGGCGAGCTGAAAGGGATCAGCGCAGCAGGCACCGGCACCAGGAAGGAGCCGAAGTACGTCGCGCTCCAGGTCGTCATCGACAAAATGAACGACCTCTTCGGCGCCCAGTCGTTCGCCGAGTCCCAGATCCGGGAGTTCATTCAGGGACTCCTGCAGCGACTGCTCGCCGACCCCGACCTGGTCCAGCAGACCCAGGTGAACTCGAAGAAGCAATTCATGGAGTCGCAGGACTTCCAGTCCGCCGTCACCGAGGCCATCGCCGACAACCAGGAGGCGCATAACATCATGGCCGACTACTTCTTCACCGACGGGCCAGCGGCGAACGGGATCATCGTGGCGCTCGCAGACGCGTTCTATGAGCACGCGATCGACAAGAGGGCAGGTCGGCCCTAGTCAGGATCTTGAGGTATCCCCTCAGAGTTCCCTGCTTCTTGTACGCGGGCCCTTGCAGATGAGACCGTTCGGGGCGGTGCGGGCCCGTCGGCCCAGGGGATAGCGTGACGGTCAGCCCGCCCTCGGTGACGGCGACGCGGGAGGCGGCCCGTTCAATGGGCGAGAACTCGTGCTGCCGCTGGCGGGTCGGAGCACTGCACCTCGACGGCGACGGAAGCCTCTGCGGTCAGTTCGCCGATAGGCCCGGAGCGGATGACCTTGCCGTGGTCGACGATGGCCATCTGGTCGCAGGTCCGCTCGACCTCATCCAGCAGGTGCGAGGACAGCATGACCGTCCGTCCCTCATCAACCAGGCCGCTCGCATTCCGGGGCGTGGCATCTTCCTGGCGGCCGTGACATTGTTCGTGGACTGGCCTGCGCCGACATGCGCGGGCATGGGCGTCGTCCTGCCTGTCCTCCACGACCGCGACAGGCTGAACTAGGCGTTAGCCGATGTCCCGGGCAGCGCCATAAGCCTGCCGGCTCCGGCCGCGGGAGTGACCGAGAATGCCGCCAGAACCGCGCAGCGGGCTTCAGAGCGGCTGGCAGTGCGGGCACCACACGGCTGTCCGCTCCGCAAGCCGCGGGCCCAGGCTGCCCCGCAGGATCGTGGAGCCGCAGCGGCGGCAGCGCTGACCCGCGCGCCCGTAGACCCATAGCTGGCTGCCGCGAGCCGGGTTCCCGGTGGTGATCGTTTCGGCGCGGGCCTTGTTCGCCTCGAGCA
>DAHVAR010000098.1 GCA_027314515.1 Actinomycetota bacterium | reverse complement strand
AGCATGCTGGTGACCTGGCCGGCCTTCCCGTCGCCGATGATCCAGCCGGCGCTCTCGCTGCGCACTTCGCCGATCGGCGTGATCACCGCCGCGGTGCCGCACGCGAACGCCTCGGCGATCTCGCCCGACGCGCAGCCATCCCGCCAGTCGGCAACGCAGACCCGCCGCTCGAACGCGGGGACGCCGAGGTCGGGCGCGAGCTTCAGGAGCGAGTCCCTGGTCAGGCCGTGCAGCAGCGAACCAGTCGCGGTCGGCGTAACGATCCGCGCGTGCGGACCGGAGCCATGCACGAACCAGATGTTCATGCCGCCCATCTCCTCGACGAACTTCCGCTCCGCGGCGTCAAGCCACACCACCTGGTCGCAGCCGTGCTCGAGGGCCTGACGCTGGCCAGCGAAAGCGGCCGCATAGTTGCCGCCGCACTTGGCCTCGCCGGTGCCGCCCGGCGCGGCCCGGCTGTAGTCCTCCGACAGCCAGACCTTCACCGGCTTGAGCTCGCCGTTGAAATAGCCGGCCACCGGCGACGCGATGACCGCGAACAGGTACGACGAGGATGGCTTGTTCACGCCGAGGCCAACCTGCGTAGCGATCATGAACGGGCGCAGGTACAGGCTGTGCCCCTCGGCGGTCGGCACCCAGGCCCGGTCTTGCCTGACCAGCAGCTCGATGGCGCGGACGAACAGGGCGCCGGGCAGGGCCGGCATGGCCAGCCTGGCGGCCGAGCGGTTGAACCGCGCCGCGTTGGCGTGCGGCCGGAACGCGGCAACCGAGCCGTCGGCCTGGGCGTAGGCCTTGAGCCCCTCGAAGATCTCCTGGCCGTAGTGAAAAACCTGGGCGGCCGGATCCAGCGTGATCGGCCCGTACGGCTCGATCCGCGCGTCGTGCCAGCCATCTTTCTCGGTCCACCGGATCGTCGCCATGTGGTCGGTAAATACGCTGCCGAATCCCGGCGCCGCCAGCAACTGCTCCCGCGTGCCTGGGGCAACAGCGGCAGCACTGGCGCGGATCTCGAAGTCAAGATCAGGGTTCGGGCTGGCATCCATGGTCGGGCTCCTCCGGATTCGGTGAACTGCGGGTCGTGCCGCGTCCCGCCGCCAGGGCCTGCGAGCCGCAGGCCGCGGGCCGGGTCGCGGCACGACCCAGCGACATCTAGTGGTCGGTAGCGGTGGCGGCGTCTCCGCCGTTGTCCCGGCGGTCCATCGCCTCCTGCACTGCTTCCTGCGCGCGCTGGCGGGCGCAGGCCTCGGATTCGGTTGTTGCTGTCGTCGCGGTCTGGCTAGTCCTGGACATCTCCGGTCTTCTCCTCGCAGGCGGGATAGCGGCGTGAACGAGGCGGGCCAGCTGAGGCGCAGCCGCTCTATCCGGACCGGCGTGCGCGACGAGTGCCGGATCCCTCGCGGGCTGCGTGCCGGAACGGGCCGGCGACGCCGGAGGCGACGGGACGGGCAGTCAGGGCGCCAGTAGAGCCCGGATCATCTGCGGCCAGCGCCTCACCCCCGTAGCGGGTCGCCGGCCTGCCCTGATCAGGTCCCGCTACGGCTGCTAAGGATGAGTACGAAGCGCCGCATGACACAACGAAGGGTAGCCGACGGCAATGACCCGTGCCACGGCCTGGGGCCAATTTTGTTGGACGACCAAGCATTTTTTTGCCTTCAGCTAAGCGATCCTGGTGCCGCGGCGGAGCGAGCGGTAACATTTGCTCCAGTGGCAGTGCATCACCTGCCCGCTTCCGAGCACTGGTCAGCCCGCGCTGACGGTGGCGACGAGGACAAGGGTCCACGACTCGGGTGCGATTCCTCTGTCATGTCATTCACCTTGGCGGGCAGCCGCGGGCAGCCTCGCCGGGAAGAGATGATCATGACTCGCGATAAGGCACTGAAGCACGCAATCCGCCAGCGGATGACCGAAACCGGCGAGCCCTACAGCGTCGCCAGGAACGCCGTCCTCGCCCACCCAGCCACGACCGCGGCCCCGCCTGCCGCGTCGGACGAGGCTGTCTCCGCCGCTAGTAGGGCATTCCCTGAGTCGGTGTCGGCGGTCCCCCGGGCATCGGAGCTCTCCCCGGCTCCTCCAGTTCCTCCAGTCCCCTCGGTTCCTCCAGTCCCGTCGGTTCCGCGGGCCCGGTCTGGCGACCGGCCGGGTCAGCCGGCCCCGTCGTCAGCCGTCGAGCAGGCAGAGCGGGATGCCGAACGTGCGCAGCGCGAGTTCGAGCGGGCGCAGCGGCAGGCCGAACGGGCGCAACAGCAGGCGGAACGGGCACAGGAGGCAGCCGACCGGGCCCAGGATCTGGCCGATATCGCGCGAGAGCAGGCGGATGAAGTGCAGGATGCCGCCGGTGATGCCGCGGACTGGCCCGGCGAGACCGACCGCGAACGTGCTCGGGCACGTGCGGACCATGCCCAGGAGCGCGCCCACCGGGCTCAGGAGCGTGCCGATCTCGCTCAGGAGGCAGCCGACCGAGCGCAAGACGAGGCTGACGAGGCACGGGACAGCGCCGACGAAGCACAGGACCTGGCTGACGAGGCGCAGGACCTGCTCGACGAGGCACGGGAACTGGCCGGCGAATTAGCTGGACTTGCGCCGGAGAGCCGCTGGTTCGGCGACGACGGCCTTATCGAGTCCGGATTCGGCTGGCGCAGCTGAGCTCGCGGCAACCTCGCACCTTGGTTAGCCGTGCTTGGAAGCGCGCCTTCGGTGCCGGCGTCGGCGATCAGCGCGTGAAGTGCTCGAACACGTGGCTGAAGTACCAGGTCGGCTGCACCACGCCGGAGCAGGTGCCTGCGCCCTTCGTGCCCGGGCAGCCGCCGTTGTCCCGCTGCAGTGCCCAGAATGAGATAAGCCCGATCCCATGCTTCTGCGCCCAGATCAGCAACGGGACCGCCGCGGCCGTCGAGAACGTCTCGTCCGGGCCGAAGTCATCGATGCCGGGCATCTCGGTGACGCCGATCATGTGCCAGAGCTGGCGCGCCGTCGCAGCCGGGTACAGCGACTGCAGCTGACCGTGCAGGGCGGTCGCGGCGCTCTGCGTGTCGGCCAGCATGTCCTGCTGCGTGCCGATGTAGTAGTCGAAGGTCAGCAGGTTGACGGTGGAGATCTTCGCGCCGTCGGCGACCGCGTTCTGCAGCACCGCCAGCTCGGCCGAGGGCAGCCCGGTCGGGAACGTCGGCAGGGTGTAGGAGAACTGGATGCGCAAGTGGTGCGCGGCGGCCCAGGCCTCAGTCATCGCAATGGCCTCGTTGCGCCGGTTGATCCCTGCGGTGTTGGCCAGCGAGTTCGCCTCGACGTCCAGGTCGATGCGCGGCACGTGGTAGGTAGTGATCAGGCTCTCGTAGACCTGCGCGATGGCCGGCACGCTGGTGCAACTGTCGGCGATGTCGGTGCCCGTGGTGTCCGCGGTGTAGCCGCCGAACGACGGGATGACGTTGCCGCCCGCGCGCTGGATGGCGGCGATGTCGCTGCCGTAACTCGATGCGGCGATCGGCTCGCTGGTATCCCCGTCCCAGTACGCGGTGCAGGAGCCGGCGGATGCGGTCTGCAGGAACGCCAGCGACAGGTACCTGGCACCCGACTGCTGCGACAACGCTGCCAGGTTGGTAGCGCTGTCGTACATCTCGTAGTAGGGCGCGAATACCTGGTACGGCAGCCGCCGCTGATGCGAGTGCCACCCGTGGCCAGGCCGGCTGACGGTAGCGGCACTGGCTCCGGCGGCGGAGAATCCGAGCGCAGCCACGGTCGCAATCGCGGTGGCCAGCGCTGTCACCAGGGGGGTTAGTCGTTTCATGCGGCTCCCTTCGGCTAGTGCGAATCTCCGGTCAGCTTCCGAATCAAATAGGAAACTTTCCTATTTGATTCGACGGTGACGTTAGCCCCGGCTGCGGCCGGCGTCAATAGCGAGAAGCCCGCTCGTGCCCGTTCCCGCCCGAATGATCCCGCCGAGGACCGGAACGGAGGCTACGGCGACGGTCGGCTACCGTTGCCACGTCGGCGCGAGTGACGGACGATGAGGTCCGCAGGCGCCCAGCACGCCAGGAGCCAGCAGCATGGACGACACGATCAGCACCCCGGCTGCGGCGCTCGAGGCGCCCGCAAGGAACCCGGCGCCCGGCTGCGACCCGGCGATGCTTGAGGAGATCCAGCAGCGGGTGCTGTGGCTCTCGACGCGGATCATCGACGCGGCAAACCACGAGCGCGATACCGGCGACGGCGTCAAGGTCGGCGGCCACCAGGCCTCCAGCGCCAGCGTGGTCACCGTGATGACCGCGCTGTACTTCGCCTACCTGGAGGCAGCCGACCGGGTCAGCGTGAAGCCGCACGCCTCGCCGGTCTTCCACGCCATCCAGTACCTGCTCGGCAACCTGGACCGGTCGTACCTCACCACGCTGCGGGCGTTCGGTGGCCTGCAGTCCTATCCGAGCCGGACCAAGGATCCGGACAATGTCGACTTCTCGACTGGCTCGGTCGGCCTCGGCGCGGCCGCTCCGCTGTTCGCCGCCGCCGCTCGCCGCTACGTCGACGCCCACTTCGGAGCCCGGCCGCGCAGCCGGTTCATCGCGCTGATCGGCGACGCCGAACTCGACGAGGGCAACATCTGGGAGGCAGTCGCCGATCCCGCCACCGACGGCCTCGGCGACGTGCTGTGGATAGTCGACGTCAACCGCCAGTCGCTGGACCGGGTCGTGCCCGGCGTCCGGATCGCGCAGTGGGAGCAGCAGTTCAGCGCCGCCGGCTGGCACGT
>DAHVAR010000097.1 GCA_027314515.1 Actinomycetota bacterium | reverse complement strand
ACCGAGTTCTTCTGGGCCGGGACCAGGGCCGGCGAGCTGCGCGTCCAGCGCTGCGGCGAGTGCGGCGCGCTCCGCCACCCGCCGGGTCCGGCCTGCCTGAACTGCGGAGCGTTGCGCAATCAGGGCTATCAGATAGCCGCGGGAACCGGCACCGTCTACAGCTACGTGGTACACCGGCACCCGCCGGTGCCCGGCAAGCAGCTGCCGGTCATCGTTGCCCTGGTCGAGCTCGCCGAGGGCCCTCGGGTGATGGCCGAGCTGACCGGCGCCGAACCGGACGAGGTGCACATCGGGATGCGGGTGCGGACAAGGTTCATCCCGATCGACGACGACCTGGTGCTGCCCGGCTGGCAGCCCGACGAGCGGGCCGCGCGGGCCGAGGGCGCGCGGGCCGAGGGCGCGCTGCCCGAGTGGACGCTGCGGGTAACGCCGACGGTCGTGGTCGCTACCGCGCTCGCCACCCGCGACTTCTATCCGGTGCATCACGACCGGGACTTCGCCGAGCGCGGCGGCGGCAAGGACATCTTCCTCAACATCCTGACCACGACCGGGCTGGTGCAGCGGTACGTCACCGACTGGGCAGGCCCGGCGGCCCTGGTGCGCGCGGTCTCGATCCGGCTCGGGGTGCCCTGTTACGCCGGGGACACGCTGACGTTCGGCGGAAGGGTTACCGACGACACCGGAGCCGACGGCCGCGACCGGGTCATAGCGGTGACCGGAAGCTGCAGCCTCGGCAACCACGTGACCGGCACGGTCCGGCTCGCTGGCGCAGGGAGCACGGCATGACGGCCGGCTCGCCGGGGCTTGCCGGGACCCCCGCGTCCGCCGGCAACCCCACGTCCGCCGGCAACCCCACGTCCGCCGGAACCCCCACGTCCGCCAGCAGCCCCGTAATCTCCGGCCCCACGGCGATCGCCGGGATCGGCGCTACCGAGTTCTCCAAGGACTCCGGCCGCAGTGAGCTGAAACTGGCCGTGGAAGCGGTGCGGGCTGCGCTCGACGATGCCGGACTGTCTCCTGCCGACGTAGACGGCCTAGTTACCTTCAGCATGGACGCCAGCGCGGAGATCGCAGTAGCCCGCGAGGTCGGCGCTGGCGAACTGACCTTTTTCAGCCTGATCGGCTACGGCGGCGGGGCGGCGTGCGCGACCGTGCACCAGGCCGCGATGGCGGTAGCGACCGGCGCCGCGAACGTCGTCGTCTGCTACCGGGCACTGAACGAGCGGTCGGGCCGCCGGTTCGGCCAGGTCTCGGTCGACGCCGTCCGGGCCGTCAATTCGGCGGGACTCGACAATGGCTGGCACTACCCGATGGGACTCGCCACCCCGGCCGCGACCGTCGCGATGGCAGCCCGCCGGTACATGCACGCCTTCGGCGCGACCAGCGCGGACTTCGGTGCCGTCGCGGTCGCGGACCGCAAGCATGCTGCCACCAACCCATCGGCCTGGTTCTACCAGCGACCGATAACCCTGCAGGAGCACCAGCAATCGCGCTGGATCTGCGAGCCACTGCGACTGCTCGACTGCTGCCAGGAGACCGATGGCGGAGTCGCTGTCGTAGTGACGAGCCTGGACCGTGCCCGTTCCCTGAAGAAAACGCCGGTCGTCATCTATGCCGCAGCCCAGGGCAGCGGCCCGAACCAGTACACGATGACCAGTTACTACTCCGGCGACCTGACCGGCCTGCCGGAGATGGGAGTGGTCGCCCGCCAGCTATGGAGCCAGGCACGACTTCGGCCCGCCGACATCCGGACCGCTGTGCTGTACGACCACTTCACCCCGTACGTGCTTATACAACTCGAAGAGCTCGGCTTCTGCCCGCGCGGCGAGGCGAGGAACTTCATCGCCGGCGGGGCGATCGAGCTAGGCGGCGTACTGCCGCTGAATCCGCACGGCGGCCAGCTCGGCGAGGGCTACCTGCACGGCATGAACGGCATCGCGGAGGCCGTCCGGCAGGTCCGCGGAAGTGCGGTCAACCAGGTCCCCGGCGACGGTCCGGTGCTGGTCACCGCGGGCACCGGAGTGCCCACCAGCGGGCTGATCCTGGGACCGGCCTGAGCGGCTGCGGCTGAGCGGCCCCGGCTGAGCGGCTGCGGCTGAACGCCGATGTTATCCGCGGGTCCCTGCCTGAAGGAGGTCATCGATGACCGGCCGCGCGCGGCGTGGCCCGAGCACGACGGGTGCCGCCTGGCGATCGAGGTCCGCCTCAGCGGCCGCGGTCGGCAGCATCGAGGGCAGCCAGGTACCCGAAGGTCATGGCCGGCCCGATCGTCGCTCCCGGCCCGGCGTAACTGCGCCCCATGACCATCGCGCTGGTGTTGCCGGCCGCGTACAAGCCGTCGACGATGCTGCCATCGGCCCGCAGCACCCTGGCACGCTCGTCGGTTCGGAGTCCGCCCTTCGTGCCCAGGTCGCCCGGCACGATCTTGATCGCGTAGTAGGGCGGGCTGGCGAGCGGCGCCAGGTTCGGGTTGGGCTTGCAATTCGGATCGCCGTAGTAGCGGTCGTACGCGGAGTCACCACGGCCGAAGTCAGCGTCCTTCCCGGCCTTCGCGAACTCGTTGAACTTCTGCACAGTCTTGGCCAGCCCGTCGGCGCTGATCCCGATCTGGCCTGCCAGGCCGGCGAGCGAGTCGGCCTTGAAGACGACCCCGGACCGGAACCAGCGGCGCGGCAGCGGCTTGCGCGGCGGGATGCCGGTGAACACGTACCGGTTCCGATAGCGCTGATCGGTGAACATCCAGCACGGGATATGCGGGTTGTCCTCGGTGTGCTTGTCGTACATGACGTGCACGGCATCCACGTACGGGGCTGCTTCGTTGACGAACCGCTCACCCTCGCTGTTGACGAAGATGCTGCCCGGCAGGCTGCGCTCAGCCAGGCAGAAGACCGGCCCGCTGGCGAGCGGGATTGACGGTCCCCACCAGGCGTCGTCCATCAACTCCAGCACACCGCCCGCATCCTGGCCGGCCAGGATGCCGTCACCGGTGTTGCCCGGCGAGCCCACCGTCCACTGCGTCGCGACCGGCGCTCGCTGGTAGCGGCTGCGCATCTCGTCGTTGCGCTCGAACCCGCCGGTCGCCAGCAGCACGCCGCGGCGGGCGCGGATGACGGTTGGCTCGCCGTCCTTAGCCGCGATGATCCCGGCGACCCGGCCGTCTTCGACCAGCAGGCTGATCAGGGGCGTATTCAGCCAGACCGGCACGCGGGCCGTGAGCAGGCCCTGGCGCAGCCCGGCGGCGAGGGCCTGGCCCATGCTGAGCAGCCGCCGGTGCCGCAGCCTGCTGATGACCATCCGGCCGGTCACCCTGGCCGTGGTCGTGATCGCGCGCGGGTGGCTGGTCCCCAGGCTCATCCAGCGGTAATTGGCCTGCGTGACGGTGATGTGGGCGGGCGCGGGCAGATACGGCGGGCGCAACCTGGCAAGCTCCGGGCCGAGGACCCGGCCGTCAAGCAATGCCGGTTCTATCGACCGGCCGCCCGGCCGGCCGCCAGGGGCCTCCGGGTAGTAGTCAGCGTAATTCGGCACCCAGTCGAAGCGCAGCGGCGTGCGGGCGAGGACGAGGTCCAGCATCGCCGGGCCGTGCTCGAGAAAAGCGCGGCGCAGGCCGGGCGGCACCGACTCGCCGGCCACGTGCGCCAGGTAGGCGCCGGCCGAGTCGGCCGAGTCGGTGATGCCGGCCTGCCGCAAGACCGAGTTCCTGGGTACCCAGATGCCACCGCCCGATCGCGCCGTCGAGCCGCCGAAGTATTCCGTCTTCTCGATGACCAGGACTGTGAGGCCGTTCGCCGCGGCGGTCAGTGCAGCGGTCATCCCGGCCGCTCCGCTCCCCGCGACGACGAAGTCGAACAGCGGCTCTTCGGCTGTCATCTGGTCTCCGAGATCCGTCGGGTGGCCGGGATCCGTTTGGCGGCCGGGCGCCGGCGGGCGGCCGGGCGCCGGCGCTGGCTTCGCCGTCCATAGTAGAACACGTTTCAGTTTCGGCCAGGTGCGGTCGACGAGCGCCGCGTCCGTTCCGGCCAGACCGTCGGTCTCGCCGGACGTTTCATGGGTCCAGCGGGACTCTTCAGGGGACCGGCGGTCGCAAATCAGTGCATAGCGGGCATCAAGCGGACCGCTCACATGAGACGTCCCCCGGATCGCATGAACGGCGCACCCCGCCCCATGAGACGTCCCCCCGGTCGCATGAACGGCACTCCTTCGAGCGGGGATCGCGCACGTCCCGGCCGGCTGCCTGACCCACGCCACGCGCCCGCGACTACCCGCCGGCCGGCTGGGTGCGAGCCAGCTGGTTGTCGTCAGCGCACCCGCCGGCTCCTTGCCCGGCGGACACGCAGCCGATTAGCGTCAACCTGGCTACGGGTGAGGTGAGCTATGAAGGTTCCGTTGCGCTACGGCGTCGTGCTGTTCACCAGCGACCGCGGCATTACGCCAGCCAGGGCTGCGCAGGCAGCCGAGGCGGCCGGCTTCGACTGCTTCTCCGTGCCCGAGCACACTCACATCCCGGTCCGGCGAGACGCGCCGCACCCGCGGACCGGCACGCGCGAGTTGCCCGACGACCGGTACCTGCGCACGCTCGATCCGTGGGTATCGCTGGCCACGGCTGCCGCCGTTACCTCAACCATCAGGCTCGGCACCGCGGTCGCGCTGCCGGCGGAGCACGACCCGATCACGCTCGCCAAGACGATCGCCTCGCTTGACCACCTATCCGGCGGCCGAGTCGAGTTCGGCATCGGCTTCGGCTGGAACACCGACGAACTCGCCGATCACGGCGTCCCGGCAGCCCGGCGGCGAGCTGCGCGAGTACCTGGCGGCCATGCAGGCGCTGTGGTCGCAGGACGAGGCGAGTTACGACGGTGATTTCGTCAGCTTCGGCGCCTCCTGGGCCTGGCCAAAACCAGCTCAGCAGCACATCCCGGTATCGGTCGGCGCCGCCGGCACCGAGCGGACGTTCGGCTGGATCGCCGGATCGGCTGACGGCTGGCTGACCACGCCCGGCGAGCAGGACCTGGACGCCAAGGCCGCGTTGCTGCGCAAGACCTGGCGCGAAGCCGGACGGGACGGCTCACCGAGGATCACGGTGCTGGCCGGGAAGCCAGCCGCCGAACTGCTCGGGCGCTGGCACGAGACTGGCGTCACCGACGTGGCGTTCGGGCTCCCGGACCGTGCTGAGGACGAAGTGGTCGGCTACCTCGGCCGGCTGGCGGCAAAGCTCGGTCTGTGCTGACCGCGGACCTGGCGCCGCCGATCTCCCGAACTACTCGTAACTGACGCTGACCTCCGGTGTCAGCGCCACCGACTGACACGCCAGGATGTAGCCGTCGGCGAGATCGGCATCGTCGAGCACTTCGTTGCTGGCCATCTCCACGTTGCCGCCAGTCAGCTGGCACGCGCAGGCCCCGCAGATGCCCTCCCGGCAGGAAAACGGCGGATCCAGCTCCGCGTCGATCAGCACGTCGAGCATCCGGGTGCCGGCCGGCCACGGCAGCGACCTCGTTTCGCCGTCGAGCGTCACCTCGAGTGTCGCCGCCACCCCGGCGGCGACCGGCCCAGCCACGTCGAACGGATTGTGCTGCAGTGACAAGAACCGCTCGACCCGGACTCCGCGCGGTGGCACGCCGACAGCGCTTGCTGCTTCCCGCACTGCCGACAAGAACGGATCTGGCCCGCTAGCGTAAATCTGGCAGGCACGGAACGGCCGGATCAGCGGCACCAGTTGCGGGCCAGCTGGCAAGCCCTGCAGCACGTCGAGCCAGTGGACGACCAGCAGCCGCGATCCGGCGCTGGCGGTCAGTTCCTTCAGGGCCGGGCCGAAAATGACCGACCGCTCGTCCCGGTTGGCGTAGAGCAGCACGACCCGGCCGCTGCCCGCGGCGAGCACGGACTTCAGGATCGACATCACCGGAGTGATGCCACTGCCGGCGGCCAGCAGCAGGTAGTCGTCGTCAAGCGAGGACGGCACGAACATGCCGGCCGGCGGCAGCACGTCGAGCACGGTTCCTGGCCTGACGTTCGCGGCGATCCAGTGTGAGGCATACCCGCCCGGCGTCTGCTTCACGGTGACGGTCAGCGGGTCACCAGTCAGCGGCGAGCTGCACAGTGAGTAGCAGCGCGCCACCGAGCCGTCGCGGTCGCTGGGGATCCGCAGCGTGAGGAACTGACCGGGCTGGTAGGCGAACGCGCCGGCGAGCTCATGAGGCACGTCGAAAACCAGCGAGCAGGCGTCGGCTGCCTCCGGGATCACGGCCTGCACCCGGAGCTGATGGAAGGCCCGCTGCGAGCCCGCGGTCACGGCCGTCCTGCCGAAGGCAGCACAGCCGAAGGCAGCACAGCCGAAGTCAGGCCGCCGATCGCTGTCACTTCTGTCACGGGGGCGCCACCGGCAGCCTGCCATCGAGCGCCGCGATGTCAATGCTGCCGCGCATGGCCTCGCAGCGCTCGATCAGCGGCGACTGCTCGCCGGCCAGGATCCGCCGGGCGAACTCCGAGCACTGATGGACCGCCACCGCGTCCCATTGCACGCTGGTGTGCTGACTGCTGAACTTGGCTGCGCGCACGATCGCGCCGCACTCCCGGCACTCCACCGGGCAGTACCGGGCTTGCCGCTCGTCCGGCCGCGCCGCCCCGCCCGGAAGAGCCTGCCAGTCGCCGGGCACCCGAACATCATCGGTCATGCCGAGTCGGCTCCCGGCACGCCCGTCGGCACGGCGCCGGCCGGCTGGCGGGCCGCCAGTTTCACCGCGACCTCGGCCTCCCATGCTTCCACGGCGCGCGAGGTGTCAACCTCGAACTCGTGCCGGGCGATCATGTCCGCCGGGATCGCAGCGACGTCCAGGTAGAACTGCTCATACCAGCGGCGTAGCTGGTACACCGGGCCGTCGTCCGCGCACAGCAGCGGGTTGTCGATCCGGCTCTTGTGCGTCCAGATCGCCACATCCTGCTCGAACCCGAGGCCGACGAACTTGGCAAACTTGGCGGCCACCTTGTCGGCCTGCTCAGGTGACAGGCCAGGCAGTTTCTTGACGATCACGCCCCACTGCAGTACGAACCGCTCTGGCGTCACCGGGTAATGGCAGTTGATCAGCACGGCGTCCATGGGCACGCCGTGGTAGTCGTAGCTCAGGTAGTCGATCATGTAAGACGGCCCGTAGTAGGCAGCCTCCGACACCAGCCCGATCTGCGTCGAAGGCCCGTTCGCCTGCCGCTCGTCTGGCGCGTAATCCGGCCGCGACCTGGTCTTGAGGTACTGCGTGGCGATGTGGCCCTCGAATACGTTCCGGAAGTACGTCGGGAACGCGAAGTGGATGTAGAAGAAGTGAGCCATGTCCACCACGTTGTCGACGACCTCGCGGCAGTTCGCGTCGACGGTGAGGCGGTCCCAGGTCCAGTTCGACCATTCGGTTGAGTAGGCGCCGTCGATGCGCGGGATCGTGACATCTGCTGACGGCTGGTTGCCCTCCGGGTCATGCCAGACGAACAGCTGCTGGTTGCGTTCGAGCGTCAGCCACGACCTGGTGCGCGCGGTCGGAGGCACCCGGCGCGAGTACGGGATCTTCACGCACTTGCCGTCGCCGCCCCAGCGCCAGTCGTGAAACGGGCAGGCGATCGCGTCGCCCTTGATCGTTCCCCGGCTCAGGTCGCCGCCCATGTGCCGGCAGTATCCGTCCAGGACGCGCAGCTCACCGGACTCGCCGGCGAAGACCACGAGCTTGGTGCCGAACGCTTCGACCCCGTGCGGGTTGCCATCGCGAAACGGCGCGGCCAGGCCGAGGCAGTGCCAGCCGCGGGCGAACCGGGCGGGCGGGGCGCCCGCGTCGATGCTCCGCACTCCGTTCCGGTCGTTCATGACTCCTCCAGCCAGCTGACCCGCGCCTGGCTGGCAGCTGATACCCCTAGACTAGAACATGTTCTAGTCTAGGGGTATTGTCGACGCGGCGGCCAAGGACGGCGCACGGTAACGCTGGGAGCCGGATTGACTGAGAACGTGGCAGATCAGGTCCTGGCAGCCGTCCGCGATCTCCTCCCGGTACTCCGCGATCGGGCGCAGGAAGCTGAGGACGAGCGGGTTGTGCCCGCGGCGTCCATCAAGTCTTTGCAGGAAACGGGGCTCTTCCGGCTCCTGCAGCCCGCCAGCTTCGGCGGCCTGGAAGCCGAACCGCTGACCTTTTACACCGCGGTCCGCCTCATCGCCAGCGCATGCGGCTCCACCGGCTGGGTGTCCTCGGTGCTCGGGGTGCACCCGTGGCATGTCGGCTTGTTTCCCCCGCAGGCCCAGCAGGACGTGTGGGGCGCCGATCCGGCGACCAGGATCTCCTCCTCCTATGCCCCGACCGGGAAAGCGGTCGAGGTCGACGGCGGGCACCAGGTCAGCGGGCGGTGGAGTTTCTCCTCGGGCTGCGATCACGCCAGCTGGGTCCTGCTCGGACAGATCGTCACCGACCAGGCGGACCGGCCGACGGACTTCCGCACGTTCCTGCTCCCTGCGCCGGACTACACGATCGAGGACGTGTGGGACACGGTCGGGCTCCGCGGCACCGGCAGCAACGACATCGTCGTGCATGACGCGTTCGTCCCCGCGCACCGGTCGCTCAGCTTCGTCGACGTGGCCAAGCTCGCCGTGCCTGGCCAGGAACTCAACCACGGGCCGCTCTACCGGCTGCCGTACGGCTCGGTCTTCCCGTATTCGATCACTACGCCGATCATCGGCATGGCGACCGGCGCGTACCAGGCGCACGTGGCGTACACCAGGGAGCGCGTCAGGGTCGCCTATATCGGCCAGAAGGCGGCGCAGGATCCATTCGCGCAAGTCCGGGTCGCCGAGGCGGCCGCGGAGATCGACGACGCGTGGGGCGCGCTGGAGCGGAACATGACCGACCTGATGGGCTGCGCCCGGGCCGGGCAGCCGATCCCGACCGACTTGCGGCTACGGGTGCGCCGGGACCAGGTCCGCGGCACCGGGCTGGCTATCAAGGCAGTGGACAAGCTGTTCGAGAACTCCGGCGGCCGGGCGCTGAAGACCGGCACGCCGATGCAGCGGTTCTGGCGGGACGTGCATGCTGGCAGAGTGCACGCGATCAACGACCCGGAGCGGGCACTGTCGATGTTCGGCGGCGGCGAGTTCGGCCTGCCGGTGCCTGCCGACGCCATGTTGTGAGCGGACGCGGGCGTGCTGGGCGCGTGCGGCGGGCGTGCCGTTCACGTCCGGCGGGCGTGCCGCTCACGTCCGGCGGGCGTGCGGCGCGCCGCTTTGCGGAATTTGCCGGAGTTCGCTGTCGGTGAATGTGAATCTGCTGCGGCTATAACGACAATGGATTCACATTCATGAGGCGCTCGCGCCACCAGATCCGTGAACCGTGAACTTGAGGGAAACCGATGGCGGTGTTCAGCTCCGTCGGCCATATGGCCGAGATCGGCGGGCTCGGAGTGCTCTACTACGACTCCGGCGGTGCGCCGGCCGGGGTCGTCGGGACGAGCCGCGGCGACGCGGATACCGTCGTCTTCTTGCACGGCGGCGGGCCTGGCGCCGCGTCCTGGAGCAACTTCGGCCGGAACTTTCCGGTGTTCGCCAAGCGCTTCAGGACCGTGATGATGGACCTGCCGGGCTACGGCCAGTCCGCCGCCCGGCCCGCCACTGGCCATTTCTTCACTGTCGCCGCAGCAGCCCTGGCTGGGCTGCTGGACGAACTCGGCGTCGAGAAAACACATCTGGTCGGCAACTCCCTTGGCGGCGGCGCAGCGCTGCGGTTCGCGCTGGACTACCCGGACCGGGCAGGCAGGCTGGTGCTGATGGGGCCGGGCGGACTCACGCTGAACGTACTGTCCCCGGACCCGACCGAGGGCGTCCGGCGGCTGATGGAGTTCAGCGCGCCGCCGGGCCCGAGCCGGGAAAAGATGGCGGCTTTTCTGAAGATCATGGTCCATGACCAGCGCCTGGTGACCGACGAACTGATCGACGAGCGGTTCGCCGTCGCTAGCCAGCCGGATGCGCTGGCCGGGATAGCCGCGATGGGCAGCTCGTTTTTCGGCGAGCACGCCGAGGACGGCATGCTCTGGCGCGAGGCGCACCGGGTCAGGCACGAGGTACTGCTGATCTGGGGGCGGGAGGACCGGGTCAACCCGCTGGACGGCGGGCTCATCGCGGTCAAGCAGTTGCGGCGGGCTCAGCTCCATGTCTTCGGCGGCTGCGGTCACTGGGCCCAGCTCGAGAAGTTCGACGAGTTCAACGAGCTGTCGCTGCGTTTCCTGGCCGGCGGTGCGGCATGACCGGCCGGATAAGCTCGCTCGGATACCTGCGGATCAGCTCGACCGACACCACCGCCTGGCGTGACTTCGGCACTCGCGTGCTCGGCATGACCGAAGGCCGCGGTCCCGACCCGGACGCGGTGTACCTGCGGATGGACGATTTCCCGGCCCGGCTCGTGATCGTGCCGGGCGAGCGCGACCGGTTGCTAGCGACCGGCTGGGAGGTTGCCGGCGAGCGCGCACTGACCGAAGCCGCTGACAGCCTGGCGTCGGCCGGCGTTCCGGTCAGGCACGGCGACGCTGCGGAGCTAGCGGACCGGCGGGTTGGCGGTCTGCTGCACGCGCAGGACCCGTCCGGCAACGTGCTGGAGATCTTCTGCGGCGCCGCACTGGACAACCGGCCGGCCATCAGCCCGTACGGAAACGTCTTCGTGACCGGCGGCCAGGGTCTCGGGCACGTCGTGCTGCCCGCCGCGGCGGACGCGGACACGCTGGCGTTCTATACCGACGTGCTCGGATTCCGGCTCAGGGATTCGATGCGGATGCCGGGCGAGTTCTTCGGCAAGCCCGGTCAGCAAGTCTGGATGCGGTTCCTGGGCTGCTGCCCGCGGCATCACTCGCTGGCCCTTGCCCCGATGGACCCGGCGGCGGGGATCGTGCACCTGATGATCGAGGTGGCTACCGTCGACGACGTGGGCCGTGCGCTGGACCGGTGCATCCGCCGTAAGGCGAGCGTCAGCTCGACCCTCGGCCGGCACGCTAACGACTTGATGATCTCGTTCTACGTGCGGACGCCCGGCGGCTTCGACGTCGAGTACGGCACCGGCGGGCGGGTGGTCGACGATGCCACCTGGGTGAGCCGGGAGAGCACGGCTGTCAGCCTGTGGGGGCACGTGTTCGGCTCAGGTTCCGCGCACTGACCGGACCTGCCCCACTGGCTGGACCTCGCTGGGATTTTGCCGCTTGCCCGTCGATCGGCGCGGCGGCCACCCCGTCGCCGGCCAGCAGCGCCGCGACTGCGAAAGTTCGTATGCAGAATAAACCGGCGCGATTGACTGCAGCCATTACTGATGGTGGGCCAAAGCCTTGACAGGCTCAAGCCCGCTAATCCACTGTTGGAACAGCCCGGATATACCGGAACGGGGAGGGCTGCCAGGACGCGACATGGGCAACGTCATCACAGACGTGGCGCAGACCTACTCGACGTACAACTACGTCCGCGAGTACTTCCAGTACAGCCAGGGCCAGTCATCGACCCTCGGCGTCGGGATCTCCTCGACGGGCAGCAACGGGAGCTGGTCACTGGACGGGACACAGAGCTCCAGCACCACATCCAGCGGCACCCAGGGCTACGTGTGGATCTTCGGGCAGCAGAACGACCGCTGGCAGACCGAGTTCAGGTGGGGCAAGTTCAGCCAGGAGTGCACCAACCAGATTGGCCAGACTTACTACAACTACTACCTGCTGCCCCGGTACTGGGGAGCCGGCGGCCCGTACACGACAACGGTCGGGGGAGTGCCCAGCACGCCCTACTGGTCGGGGGAGTGCCCAGCACGCCCTACTGGTCGGGGGAGTGCCCAGCACGCCCTACTGCGTGCGCGAGCTCAGGGCCGAGACATACACCAAGAGCAATTCGACGGGCACGACCTTCGGCATCGGGTTCTCGCTCGTCGGCTTCAACGCCTCGGCCCAGACGGGCTACTCCACCGCGGCGGAGGTCCAGTTCCACTTCCAGCAGACCGGCCACCTGTGCGGCCGCAACCAGGACCCCGGCGGCGCCCCGGGGTTCATGAACGCTACGGGATGAGGCGTGGGATCAGCCGTCAGAACCAGGATGCTGCTGGCAGGAACGCTGTGCGCTGTCGCGGTGTCCCTGTCAGCCTGCTCCGGCCAGCCCGCAGTCGGCCCGCTCGGGAACGGCGGCACCGCCGGCCAGCAGTGCATCAGCGGTCCCAGGGACCAGCCGCTGACCGTCGGGCTCTACTCGCTGCGGAACACCGGCACGACGCCGGCCACCATCGACAGCGTGCGCCTGCCGCCAGCTGCCCTCGGCCTGGTGATGACCAGAGCATGGCTCACCCCGATCTACCACAACGACGAACTCGGTGTCGGCTGGGATTACCCGCTGACCGCGCCGTCGAGCAATAGGGCAGTACAGGGGTGGAAGGCGGTGGCACTCGAGTGGGCGAGGCGCCGTCCTGCGGTCGGCGCGGTGATCCGCCCCGGCCAGTGGCTGACCCTGGTGTTCGGGCTGACCAGGACCAGGGATCACGCCGGGCGATCCGGCGGGCCGGTCATCGTCTACACCGTCAGCGGAAACTCCTACACCATCCACGAGGCGGTGACACTGCTAATACTGCCGACATGCACCCGGCTGTAGGGCGGCTCGCCGGGAGCGGCGGCGAGACGGGACACTAGAGGCATGGACCTGCCGTCGCACGAGCCAGACACGCAGCGATTCCGCCAGGTACTCGGTCATTTCGCCAGCGGGGTCACGGTGATTACCGGCATGCACGAGGGCGAGCCGGCCGGATTTGCCTGCCAGGCGTTCACCGCGCTGTCGCTCGATCCGCCGCTGGTGCTGTTCTGCCCGGCCAAGGCGTCCGGGACGTGGCCGCGGATCGCGCGCGCCGGCGAACTCGGCGTGAACATCCTGTCTGCCGAGCAGCGCGACCTGGCCCGTAAATTCGGCGTCACCGCTGCGGACAAGTTCGACGGGGTCGGCTGGTCGTCGGCCGATAACGGCGCGCCGATCATCGACGGGGTGCTGACCTGGGCAACTTGCACGGTCGAGACGGTGCACGATGCCGGCGATCACTTCATCGTCACCGCGCGGGTGACCGGATTCGGCGACAGCAGGCCCGGTGATCCACTGCTGTTCTACCGCGGGCGGTTCACGCTGTCCGCCACAACGGACGGGGACGCGCTGCCCGAGGTCGTCGACACCCTGCTGGCCTGGCCGCGGTACGCCGACTGGATGTGAGGTGGACCTCACGGCCGCAGGCGGGCGCGAGGTGAGCCATAAGCCGGCTCAGGAGCCTTCGGCGAGCAGGCTGACGCCGATGCCCAGCATCCAGACGTCCTTGCTGACCGCCATGCCCGCCGGGGTCGGCCATACGCTGCCGGGCTCGTGCATGGCCGGGGTCCGCAGGTACATGGTGACCAGGCCGCCGGCGAACGCGGTCAGCGCGGCTCCAGCGATCTTGTTGTGCACGACCGGAGTCAGCAAGGCGGCGCCGGTGGCGATCTCGGCGATGGAGAGCGCCTTGAGGAACGTGGCCGGCGGCACCTTGGCCAGGAACGGGAACGCGCCGACCGCCGCGGCATGGACGCCCTTAGCCCGATCCTCGCTGCCATGCCACTTACCGAGCCCGGAATGAAGGATATAGGCACCAGTAGCGACTCGAGTCGGGATGTTACGAGCGTGCATGAACATGGATCGCTCCTTATCAGGGTGAGGCCAGGTCCGGGAACCAGCGGCAACCGTCAGGATTGACGCCCGCGCGCGCCACCGCCGCCTGAGTCCGGCACCGCGGGCGCATCAGACTGATCCAGGAACGCCCGCGTCTTGCCGATGCGGGCGTCCAGGTCAGCCAGGAATCCCTCGATCCCCTGCCGCTTGGTTTCGACGGTGGCACGCAGAACCTGCTGCACTTCCAGGCTCTCACACAGCAGGGCCCGCCGTTCAGCGCGGCTGGTCCCTTCGTCGTAGTAAGCGAGCCTGATCTCTGCCATCCGGTCCTCACCGCGCAGCACCACGGCGATCTCGTCGAGGTTAAGCCCGAGCAGTTGCTGCAACTGGCGGATGCGGCCGACCCGAGCGAGGTCGTCCTGCGAGTAGCGGCGCAACCCGCCGGGAGTGCAGGCGCACGGCGTGATCAGCCCGAGTTGCTGGTAATAGCGCAGGGCGCGCTGCGACACGCCCGCCATCTCGGCCGCCGCGCCGATGCCGAGCAGCTGCCCCTGGCTGTCGTCCCCGGAGGTGGCAGCTGAGCGGCCTGCCATCGCCTGACCTGCGCTTCCAGTCATGGGACTACCGGCCTTCGCCGACAGCTCCCGGCTCGCCGGCCAGCTCAGCGTCCACCGGGTAGGTGACCATCTCGCCGGTGACCGCATCGACGGGAGCTTCCGCCTCCACCACGACGCTACCGCCGTGCACGTACCGCTTGCCGCGCAAGGCGGAGGCGATGATGGCGATCAGCGTGGCGAGCGCCGCGAACGTGAACGCCAGGTGCAGGCCGCCAGCGAACGGCTCCTCGATCAGGTGCGGGAAGAACGACCGTCCGGTGATGTATGCGGCTTGCCTGGCCGGCATGTGGGTGAGCGCTCCGGTCGGCCCGAGCAGTTCCTGAATCGGGTTATAGCCGAGGAACGCCGAGAACAGGCTGCCGATCGGCGGCTCGCTCGCCACCAGGTGCGCCGCGGCCGGATTCACGCCCTGGCTGACCAGCCCTCGGTACAAGTGCGAGGGAAGCCGGGATGCCAGGCCGAGGGTAACGACCGTGAAGAACAAGCCCATCGACAGCACCGTGGCCGAGTTCTGGAAGGTGTTGAGCATGCCCGCGCCCGCGCCACGCTGGTCGGGCGGCAGGCTGTTCATCACGCTGGCCTGGTTCGGCGAGAAGAACAGGCCCATCCCGACCGCGAAAAGGAAGATCAGCAGCGCGAACCAGATGTAGCCGAAGTCGATCGGCAGCGTCTCCAGCAGCAGGAAGGCCGCGCCCGAGACGGTCAGGCCGGTCGTGGCGAACAGCCTGGCCCCATGCCGGTCCGACATCCAGCCCGCGAGCGGACCGACGACCAGGAAGCCGACGGTCAGCGGGATCATCGCGATGCCCGCCCACAGCGGCGTCTGGCTGAAGTTGTAGCCATGCTGCGGCAGCCAGATGCCCTGCAGCCAGATGATCAGCATGAACTGGATGCCGCCGCGGCCGAGCGCGCCGAGCATGGCGGCAATATTGCCGAAGGTGAAAGCGCGGATCTTGAACAGCCCGAGCCGGAACATCGGGGCGGGCACCTTGGTTTCGACCCAGGCAAACAGCACCAGTACCGCGATGCCGCCGAAGATGCCGGTCAGCACCCACGGGTTGGTCCAGCCGGTGGGGTGACCGCCATACGGCAGCAGCGAGTAGACGATCCCGGTCAGCAGCGAGATGAGGCCGACCGCGAAGAGCGCGTTACCCAGCCAGTCGATCTTGGCCCGGATGCGGAGCCCGTTGTCGTTGAGCTTCAGGTAGGCCCAGACCGTGCCGAACAGCCCGAACGGGACCGACACCAGGAAGACCAGCCGCCACTCGATCGGCCCGAGCACCCCGCCAAGGATCAGGCCGAGGAATGAGCCGCCGACGGCCGCGATCCCGTTGATGCCCATGGCCTTGCCGCGCTCTTCGACCGGGAATGCGTCGGTGAGGATCGCGGTCGAGTTGGCGAACAGCAGCGCCCCGCCAAGCCCCTGGAAGATCCGCATGATGATGATCCACAGTGCTCCCCCGGTGCCCTGCATGAACGTCACCGAGAGCAGGATCGAGAACAGCGTGAAGACCGCGAAGCCCAGGTTGTACATGCGGACCCGGCCGTAGATGTCGCCAACCCGGCCAAGGCTCACCACCAGCACGGCGGTGACCAGCATGAAGCCCATGAACACCCAGAGGAAGTACGAGGTGTTCGACGGGATAAGCGGGTTCATGTTGAGCCCGCGGAAGAGGTCCGGAAGGGAGATCAGCAGGATCGACTGGTTGATAGTGACCATCAGGATGCCGAGCGTCGTGTTCGACAACGCGATCCACTTATAGTGACTGCCCCGGGTGTCCGGGGCAGGGGTTGTCTCGAGGGCCTGTTCCTCGACCGCCATGCGCACTCCTCATCCGCCGCGCTGCTTCGGGTGCACAGTCAACTCTAACCTTGACGTTAGCGTCAAGTTCTGGCACGATGCCTCGCTCGACGGCTGGCCCGGGCTGGTGCGCCGGCCGGATGCCGGCCAGGCCGCGTCGGTTCATGACTGATCACGGGCATCGGAACTGTGCCGAGCCGGACGCGCAGCGGCCAGTGCAGGATATCGTCCGGCAGCGGCCACCTACGACGAACTCGCCAGGCCTACAGCGCCACCCGGCAGGCGGACCCGTGCATCGCGGCCATCAGCACCACCGCGCTGGCCGGCCAGCAACCGTGATCAGCATCGGGGCTACCGGGGCACGGCGCCGGTCAGCCCGGCGGAGGCACCAGAACCGAAGTGCTCACGGCCATGCCGTGCCGGAGCGTCGCGACCAGCACTACCCGGACCGACTCGTTCTTCAGCCGGGTGCCGTCCAGGATGAACCAGGTCGCCCCGGTCGCGTCCAGCCGCTTCGCGCGCAGCCTCAGCCAGCGCCCGCCGGCCGACTGAATCTCCAGCCAGGCCAGGTTGCCGCGCTGGGCGTACCGCGTGCTCACCGTGAGCAGGTCCCGAAGGCGCGACGATCCGGGCGTGAGCAGCACATCGACCTGCGGCGTGACGATGACAAGCACGCTCGCGCTGTGCACCCCGCCGGAGACCCGCAGCCGGAAAACCGCGTTCGTGGCAAGTGGCGGTCCGGTCAGCGCCACGCTGCCGGACGGCGAGGTCTGGCCGGTTCCGGCTATCCGCCAGACCCGGTGCCCGGCAAGTCGCTCGATGAGCGTGACGGTTACGCCCGCGATGCCCGTTCCCGACCTGGAGAGCTGGCCGTCGATGATCGGCTGCGCGCCCGCCGCAATGCGGGTGCTGGCGGTGGCCGCGGACAGCACCGCACCCCCGGTCACCGCCGAGGGCGACGGGGACCCGGACGGGCTGGCCGGGGCCGATGAGCGCGCCGACCGGCCGGGGTTCGGCGACTGATGCGCTGGCCCGCCGGGCGTGGCACCGCGATGACCGCCCGGCGCGTTGGCAGGCCGCCCGCCGCCCGACGGGCCGGCGCCGTGCTGGTGGCGCGGCGGCGGTACGCCGGCGAAGCTCAGGACATCGTGCGCAAGGTTCTGGACGGGCGCCGGGAGAGCGGCGGCGTAGGCGGCTGCCGTCATGCCGCCGGCGATCGCCAGCACCCCGGCCGCGGCCAGCCGCATGCCCCAGCGGGCGGACGAGCGGAACGGATTGCGGATAGCCCGCCGCAGCTGCGCGGCCGGAGGCTGCGCCGGGATGGGCGCGGTGACCGCGCCGTCGGCCGCGGTGCCGGCCTTCGGGCTGACGAGCGGACTGGCGCTGGCCCGGAACATGGCAAGTGCGCGCTGCTCACCCGCCAGCTCAGCCTGGGTCGGCGGGGCGGTCAGGATGCCGAGCAACTGGTCCATGCCGGGGCCGGAAACTGCGGTGCCGTCGGTGCGATCGGAGCTCATCAGTCCACCTCCTCCAGCATCCACCGGGACGGATCGGATCCTGACCGGCCCGTCGCGGAACCAGCCGGAGGCGGCGCCGCCGCGGATCCGCCGGCAGCGGGCCGGTCGGCCAATGCCTGCACGGCCGGGTTCGCCGCAAGCGCCCTGAGGCCGCGGTGCAGCGCCACCCGGACTGAGCCGGCGGACTTGCCGAGGATCGTCGCGACGTCCGGGGTGTCCAGGCCGGCGATAACGCGCAACGCAACTGCCTCAGCCTGATCCCTGGACAGCCCGGCAAGCAGCGCGATCGCCTGCTGGACCGACATGCCGTCCAGTACCAGGTCCTCGACCGACTGGCTATCGGCCAGGATGTCGAGGCCAACCGCAGACCGGGCAGGCGGGCGCCTGGACTTCGTCCGGGCCGCGTCGACAGCCCGGTGCCGGCCGATGGTGAACAGCCAGCGGCGGAAGTCCTCCTCGCCGCCGGAGAACCTGTGCAGGTCCCTGACCACCTGCAGCCATGTCTCGCTGGCCACGTCGTCGGGATCCTCGCAGCCCACGACGCGCAGAAACCGCAGCAGCCGGGGCTGGAGAGCTCGCCACAGCTCAAGGAACCCGGCCTCGTCACCGGTCCTCGCCCTGGCCAGAGCGTCATCGAGCGCATTCGTCTGACTCGCCATCGCGGCAGTAAGAGTCGCACACCGGCGGGCGTTCGGGCGGCATGTCAGCCAAACCCGGAATGCCCGCCGGTGCGCTGCCCCTGCTGGTACTAGGAAGTGGTTGCCGGGGAGATCGTGTCGATGTTGCTCACCGACCTCGCGAAGTTCCGGGTGCCACGGAAGACCAGCCGGAACGTCGCGGGCTTCCGGAAGATGCGCACGCGGAAGAAGACGCGGCCGTAGCGCCTGGTCAGCTTCATTTGCTCGATCCGCCAGTGACCCTTACGGCCAAGCCGCTCCAGCCACACGCGCATGTGGCGAAGGTTGTACGAGCCCGCCCTCAGGTGACCCTCGACGTTGGCGGTAGTCCGGTGCCGGTGGCGGACTGGCCTGGAGTTACTGATCGTGAGCGTCGTGGGGATCTTGTGCACTGCGGGGGCTGTGGTGGAGGCGTTGGCAGCCGCCGTGGCCCCGGTCACCGCGATCGCCGCCGCCACGGCGACACCACCGATACGGACCGCAAGGGACTTGGGAAGACGCATGGTTCTCCTTCAGATCGGGCCTCGACCGGAGTGAGGCCGCCGACAACACCGCCTACAGCGCCGGCCTGGACGCGGGCGTTACTGTCGTCGATGTGACCTGCATCACATTCGCTCTGACCTGGGTCGACGGGTGGTGCGGACAGCGCCCGAGGCCGGCTGACCGGCCCGTGGCTCGCGATGATGGCCGCATGGCCGAACCTCGGCTTCGCCCGCGGTTAGATCCGCTCGATGATGGTGGCCGTCGCCATCGCGCCGCCAGCGCACATCGAGATCAGCGCGGTGCTGGCGTCCCGGCGTTCCAGTTCGTGCAGCGCGGTGGTGAGCAGCCGCGAGCCGGTGCTGCCGACCGGGTGGCCGAGCGCGATCGCGCCGCCGTTCACGTTCACCTTGTCCGGATCCGGGTGATGCTGGCTCAGCCAGGACAGGACCACCGACGCGAACGCCTCATTGACCTCGAAGAGGTCGATGTCGGCGATCGTCATGCCGCTGCGCCGCAGCACCCGCTGCGTGGCGGCCACCGGGCCGTCCAGGTGGTAATACGGCTCGTCGCCGATCAGGGCCTGGCTGATGATCCTGGCCCGCGGCCGCAAGCCGAGCTCGCGTGCCCTGGCCTCGTCGGCTAGCAGGACGGCGGCCGCGCCATCGGAGATCTGCGACGAGGTACCTGCCGTGTGCAGGCCGCCCGGCAGCACCGGCTTGAGACCCGCCAGCGCTTCCCGGCTGGTCTCGCGCAAGCCCTGGTCGCGGTCCACGACGCGGCTCTCGCCGGTCGGCCTGCCCTCGGCGTCCAGCACCGGCGCCTTGACCGGCGCAACCTCGCGGTCGAACCGGCCCTCCGCCCAGGCCCGCTGCGCGCTGCGCTGGGACCGCAAGCCGAATTCGTCGAGCTGGTCGCGGGTCAGGCCGCGCCGGATCGCGATCCGCTCGGCCGCCTCGAACTGGTTGGGCATGTCGATGGTCCAGGAGTCGGGCCGCGGCGAGCCGACGCCAGTGCCTATGTTGGCGCCGAGGCCGACCCGGCTCATCGCCTCCACGCCGCACCCGATGCCGACATCGATCGCCCCGGCGGCGATCAGCCCGGCGATCACGTGCACCGCCTGCTGCGCGGACCCGCACTGCGCGTCCAGCGTCAGGCAGCCGGCCTCTGCCGGCATCCCCGCGTGCAGCCAGGCGGTCCTGGTCACGTTGCCCGCCTGCGCGCCCGCCTGCGTCACGCAGCCGCCGGCGATCTGCTCGACCTCGGCCGGCTCGATCCCGGCCCGCTCCAGCACCGCGACCTGCGCACTGCCCAGCAGTTCTGCGGGATGGAGGCCCGCCAGCGCGCCGCGACGCTTGCCGATCGGCGTCCTGACGGCCTCGATTATTACCGCAGTACCCACTGGCGCTCCTGTCGTCGGCGGCTGGCTCAATAGTAGAACGTGTTCTTGCAAATTCGAGTGTGAGCCAGTTCACCGCGGGCTGCGGGCATGCTTGAATCCGACTAGAACACGTTACAGATCCGGAGGCCCGCCATGCCTGAGCCGCTTGTCGCGCCCGGCCTTGACCTGACCGATCCTGACCTGTACGCGCACCGGCTCCCGCAAGAGGAGTTCGCCGCGCTGCGCCGTGCCGAGCCGGTCCGGTGGAACCCGCAGCCGTCCGACATGGGCTTCGACGACGACGGATTCTGGGCCGTCACCCGGCACAAGGACGTGGTCGCGATCTCCAGGGACAGCGACACGTTCTCCAGCTACGCCAACGGCGCGATCGTCCGGTTCCCCCGCGGCAACACCCGCGACCAGGTCGAGTTGCAGCGCGTGATCATGCTGAACACCGACCCGCCGCAGCACACCAAGATCCGCGGCATCGTCTCCCGCGGCTTCACCCCGCGCGCCATCAACGGCCTGCGCGAGGTGCTGACCGAGCGCGCGCAGAAGATCGTCGCTGCCGCGCTGGAGCGGGGCAGCGGCGACTTCGTCACCGACGTCGCCTGTGAGCTGCCGCTGCAGGCCATCGCCGAGCTGATCGGCGTGCCGCAGGACGACCGGCACAAGCTGTTCTCCTGGTCGAACGACATGGTCGGCTACGACGACCCTGACTTTCAGGGCGACGGCGAGACCGCCGCGGCCGAGGTGCTCGGCTACAGCATGCTGATGGCCGAGGACCGGCGCGCCTGCCCGCGCGACGACATCGTCACCAAGCTGGTGCACGCGCAGGTGGACGGTGAAGCGCTCACATCGGACGAGTTCGGCTTCTTCGTCATCCTGCTCGCGGTCGCCGGCAACGAGACCACCCGGAACGCGATCTCGCACGGTATGCACGCGTTCCTCGACGAGCCCGGGCAGTGGGACCTGTTCAAGGCCGAGCGGCCGGCTACCGCCGTCGACGAGATCGTCCGCTGGGCCACGCCGGTCACGGTGTTCCAGCGAACCGCCGTCAGGGACACCGAACTCGGCGGCCAGCAGATCAAGGCCGGACAGCGGGTCGGCATGTTCTACCGGTCGGCCAACTTCGACGAGGAGGTCTTCGACCACCCCGGCCAGTTCGACATCACCCGCAGCCCGAACCCGCACGTCGGGTTCGGCGGCACGGGCGCGCACTACTGCCTGGGCGCCAACCTGGCCCGGCTGGAGATCGACCTGATGTTCAACGCGATCGCCGACGTCATGCCCGGCATCAGCAAGGCCGGCCAGGCGGAGCGGCTGCGGTCCGGCTGGCTGAACGGGGTCAAGCGGCTCCCGGTCAGCTACCAGTAGCGAGCGACCTCATACGGCCAAGGCTCGCGGCTGCGGTCCGGCTGGTTTGCCTTCGACCCGCCCCGCCACCGTCAGCCAGGGCTGTCTGCCACCACCCACATGGAGAAGTACTGAGAGCCGCCGCCGTAGGCGTGCCCGAGCGCCGTCTTCGCGTCCGGCACCTGATGCTCGCCGGCCGTGCCCATCACCTGCATCGCCGACTCGGCGAACCGCAGCAGCCCGGACGCGCCGATCGGGTTGGAGCAGAGCACGCCGCCAGACGGGTTCACCGGGATGCGGCCGCCGATCTCGGTTTCCCCCGCCTGCGTCAGCTTCCAGCCGTTCCCGGCGGCGGCGAAACCGAGGTTCTCCAGCCACATCGGCTCGAACCAGGAGAACGGGACGTAGATCTCGGCCACGTCGATCTCGTCGATCGGGCTGGAGATCCCGGCCCTGGCCCACAAGGCGGCCGCGGCGTCGGCGCCCGCCCTGGGATTGACGTTGTCCTTGCCGGCGAACATCGTCGGTTCGGTACGCATCGACGTGGCCCGGATCCAGGCCACCGGCCGCGCGGACGCCTCGGCCGCGGCCTGATCACCGATCACTACCGCGCAGGCGCCGTCGGAGGACGGGCACGTCTCGTCGTACCGCACCGGATCCCAGAGCATCGGCGAGGCCTGCACCGACTCCAGCGTTATGTCCGGCTGGCGCAAGTGCGCGTAGGGGTTGCGGGCCCCGTTGCGGCGGTCCTTCACCGCCACCAGCGCGCCGATGTGCGCCGGCGCCCCGCTCCGCCGGATGTAGGAGCGGATGTGCGGCGCGAAGTAGCCGCCTGCCCCGGCCAGCAGCGGCATCGAGAACGGCGGCATGATCGACAGCGCCCACATCGCATTCGACTCGGACTGCTTCTCGAACGCCACCGCGAGCACCCGCCGGTGCAGGCCGGCCTGGACCAGGCTCGCCGCCACCACGCCGGTAGCACCGCCGACCGACCCGGCCGTGTGCACCCGCAGCAGCGGCTTGCCGGTCGCGCCGAGCGCGTCGGCCAGGTACAACTCGGGCATCATCACGCCCTCGAACAAGTCGGGCGCCTTCCCTACCACGACTGCGTCGATGTCGCCTAGCCCGAGCCCCGCGTCGGCCAGCGCGCGATCGACTGCCTCCCGGCACAGCCCGGCGATGGAGACGTCCGGGCGCTTGCTGCGGTGGTGGGTCTGGCCGGTGCCGAGCACCGCTGGCCGGGCCGCGGCCCGGGCTGCCGCCCGGCGGTGCCCGGCACCGCTTGACTGCCGTCCCGAGCTGGGCTGCGCCAAGGTGGCATTCACCGGGCCTCCATCACGCATACGAGGTTCTGCTGCAGGGCCGGACCGCTGGTCGCATGGCCAAGCGCGCGGCCGGCCGCACCGGAGATGATCTGCCGCGCGGCGTGCCCGATGCGGGCCAGGCCCGCCGCGAACAGCGGATTGCCGGCCAGCGCGCCGCCGGACGGGCTCACCAGGACCGGCTCCGCCAGCCCCAGCGCGTCGCGCAGGATCAGCTCCTGATGCGTGAACGGCGCGTGCAACTCGGCCACGTCGACACCCGCCGCGCCGGCCGCGGTGCCGGCCGCGGTCGCGGAGGCCGACCTGGTCAGGTCGCGCGCGCCGAGCTGGCCAGAGTCGATCCGGTGCTCGAAGCCGCTGATCCAGGCCGGCCGCTCGCACAGCTCGCGGGCGCGCTCGGCAGCCGCGATGATCACCACGGCCGCCCCGTCGGTGACAGGCGCGCAATCGTGCGCCCGCAGCGGATCGGCCAGCAGCGGCGCGGCGAGCAGTTCGTCGGCGGACACCTGGCCGGACAACTGCGCCCGGGCGTTCGACATGGCGGCGGCCCGGCTGCGGACCGCCACCTCGGCCATTGCGCGTTCCGTCCAGATGCCCTGTTCCAGGCCAAGCCGGGCCTGCAGGGCGGCGACGCTGACCGAGTCCGGCCACAGCGGCGCCATCAGGTAAGGGTCAAGCTGCAGCGCGAGGACCCGGCGCAGGTCGCCGGCCGAGGACTTGCCGAAGCCGTAGGCCAGCGCGATATCCGCCTCCCCGGTTAGCACCTTGACCCAGGCCTCGTACAGCGCGAAGGCCCCGTCCATCTCCACGTGCGACTCCATCACCGGCGGGAACGCGCCGATCGCGTCGACCGCCGAGACGAAGGAAAACGCCCGGCCCGCCAGGTAGTCAGATGAGCCAGAGCACCAGAAGCCGATGTCAGACTTGGTCAGCCCAGTCTGGTCGAACACCTCGCGGAAGATCGGGACCAGCATCTCCACGCCGTTGGTCGTGCCGTCGGTGCTGCGCACGTTCGGCGCCTCGGCGAACCCGATCACTGCGACATCGCTCATGCCAGAGGTCCTTACAAGTGGCGCGCGTAGGAGTCGTAAGGCGCATCCGGCTCCCCGGTCGGCTCGAAATGGCTGATGTTTTCTGCCGTCGTCCCCCACTCCGCGGCCGGCTTCCACACGGCCCGGACGCGCATGCCCATCCGCACCTCATCCGGCTCGCAGCCGAGGATGAGGTGCTGGAACGCGATGTCCGCGCCGTCCAGCAGGACCTGTGCGGCAACGTACGGCGATGGGATCCGCTGACCGTGGAACGGCACGTTCACCACGCAGAACGTGGTCACGATCCCAGTATCAGGCAATTCCACGTCGGTAGCCGTGGGCACGCCGTCGACCGGGCACGCGCCGCGCGGCGGGATGTAGACCTTGCCGCAGGCCGGGCAGCGCTGCCCGGTGAGCTTGCCCGCCTGCAGCGCGCGCAGGTAGCGGCTCTCCTCCGCCGACGCGGTGTGCTGGTAGTGCAGCCGCACCGGGGTGGTCATCATGGTCACCGGCCGGCCATCCATGCCGGGAACGCCCGCTGACTGGCTGGCCGCTTGCTGCCCGTTCCCGGTAAGAACGGGCCCGTCAGCCTCGGGCTCGAAGCACTCGATGTCGCAGATGTGGCCGTGCCGTTCCGCGGCCCACCGCGGCCGCACGCGCATGCCGGTGCTCATCAGGGCGGCCGAGCCCGCGTCCACCGCGTGCAGCATGGCGGTATCGGCGCCGTCCAGCCTGATCAGCGCCCAGGCGAACGGGCGGCCGAGCGGCTGTCCCTCGCGCGGTTCGGGCTGCCACGACCAGGTGAGCACGGTTCCCGCCGGGCCTACCGGGACCAGGTCCGCCGGCGGGCCGAAGGTAACGGGGTCGTACTCGGCCGGCGGCGCGTAGACTCGCCCGTCCACGCCGCGCGAGCCGTAGATCGTGCGCTGCGCCAGCCCGGTCATGAACTGGCTGAGCACCGGGCCGAGCGACCGGGTGTAGTCGAAGCTGATCTCCAGCGGCGCACTGAGCGGCGCACTGAGCGGCGCGCTCGGCGGCGCGGCAGCGGGCTCGGTCACGGATCAGAGTGAAACACGTTCTAGGCACTGGCGCCAAGTAGGGCATCGCGCTGGCGAAGGCGGCCGGGTTTCGTGCCGGTAAGGGCGAGAGTTGCCGATCGTGGCCCGAGGTAGGGCATCAGTCTGTAACTCACGCCCAGGCGGGCCAACTCAGCGGCCCTGAAAGTCCGGTTTGCGCTTCTCGGCAAACGCCCGCGGCCCCTCCCTGGCGTCCTCGCTGCCGAAAACGGCCATGCCGATCCTGGACTCGACCGCGAACGCGTCCTGCTCGGCCATGCCCTCGGTGGCCCTGATCGTGCGAAGGATCGCCTGCACGGCTACCGGTCCGTTGGCGGCGATCAGTTCGGCGATCTCCAGTGCCTTTGCCAGCGCCTGACCGTCGGCTACGACGTAACCGATCAGGCCGATCCGCAGCGCCTCCTCGGCGCTGATGTGCCGGCCGGTCAGCAGCAGGTCGGCGGCGACCGTGTAGGGGATCTGGCGGACCAGCCGGACGGCAGAACCGCCGAGCGGAAACAGCCCCCAGCGGGCTTCGGAGATCCCGAACCGTGCACTGGCGCCGGCCACCCGGATGTCGGTGGCCTGCAGGATCTCGGTACCGCCGGCGATGGCCGGGCCCTCGACCGCAGCGATCAGCGGCTTGGTCAGCCGCCGGCCCTTGAGCAGCGGGTCGATGACCGACAGGTCGAACTCCCCGGTGCGGAACGAGTCACCGGGATGCGCGGCAGTCATCGCCTTGAGATCGGCGCCGGCGCAGAATGCCCCGCCCGCCCCGGTCAGGATGCAGGCCCGGACCTGCGGGTCGGTGTCGACGCGATCCCAGGCCGCTTTCATGATCGCCATCATCGGGCCGCTCAGCGCGTTCCGGGCGTGCGGCCGGTTCATGGTCACGATCAGCACATGGCCCCGGAGTTCGACCAGCGCGTGCGGCTGATCGACGCCGTTGCCGGGCGGGTCGGCGGAACCTCCGGTCGCGGGCCGATCGGCCGGGGTCGGCGTCATCGCGAAGGCCTCCGTTCCGCGGCGGCGGACAAAATTCCGGGCGGCTGGTTGCCCCGAACGATAACACGTTCTAGTTTCTTTCCATGGCGCTGAACATCGCTGACCTCTTCGAGCACGCAGCCGACGCGGTGCCCGAGCGCCTGGCCATCGCGTGCGGCGACACCGAGATCACCTACCGCGACCTCGAGGCGCGCAGCAACCAGCTTGCGCACTTCCTGGCCGCTGCAGGGGTGCGGCACGGCGACCACGTCGGCGCCTACGGGCGGAACTCGATCGAGCTGATCGAGACCTTCCTGGCCTGCTACAAGCTGCGGGCGATCCCGGTCAACGTCAACTACCGGTACGTGGACGCCGAATTGCGCTACTTGTTCGGCGAGGCCGAGCTCAAGGGACTGGTGTTCGACCGGCAGTACGGCGACAAGGTCGCCGCGCTGCTGCCCGATTTCCCGGACCTGACGGCGCTCCTGGCCATCGAGGACGGCAGCGACACCGGGCTGCCCGCGGGCGTGCGCGAGCTCGCGACCGGGATCGCGGGCGAGTCCGCCGCGCGAGACTTCGCCGAGCGCAGTGCCGACGACATCTACATGCTCTACACCGGCGGCACCACCGGCTACCCCAAGGGCGTGCTCTGGCGGCACGAGGACGTATGGCGCACCCTCGGCGGCGGCATCGACTTCACCACCGGCGAGCGGCTGCCGGACGAGTGGGCGCAGATCCGCCGCGGCACAGCCGGGCCGGCCGGCCTGGTCCGGCTGGCCACCGCGCCGCTGATTCACGGCAGCGCGCAGTGGAGCACGCTGCCCGCGCTGTTCTCCGGCGACACCGTGGTGCTGGTGCCGCAGTTCGAGCCCGATGAAGTCTGGAAGGCCGTCGAGCGGCACAAGGTCAACGTGATCGTGATCGTCGGCGACGCCATGGCCAGGCCGCTGATCGAGGCATACCAGCAGGCGGACTACGACGCATCCACGCTGGTCGCGGTCTCCAGCAACGGCGCGATCTTCTCGGCCAGCGTCAAGGACGAATACCTCAAGCTGATGCCGGGCGTCGTCATCACCGACGCGATCGGAGCCTCCGAGACCGGCTTTACCGGGCTCGGCTACGTGTCGGCGGGCAACAAGAGGGCCGCGGGCCCCACGGTGACGGCCGGCCCGTCGACGATCGTGATCGACGAGCACAACCAGCGCGTCGGGCCCGGCGAGATCGGCAGGATTGCCCGCGGCGGTCACATCCCGCTTGGGTACTACAAGGACCCGGTCAAGACGGCGGCGCTGTTCGCGGAGGTCGACGGGGTGCGCTATGCCGTGCCTGGCGATTTCGCCAGGGTGGAAGAGGACGGCTCGATCACCCTGCTCGGCCGGGGCAACACCTGCGTCAACACCGGCGGCGAGAAAGTCTATCCCGAGGAGGTCGAAGCCGCGCTCAAGTCATTTGCCAGCGTCTTCGACGCGGTAGTGATCGGCGTGCCGGACGACCGGCTAGGGCAGCGGGTAGCGGCGCTGGTCCAGCCGCGGGACGGTCATCACGTCGACCTCACCGCGATGGACGCGCACCTGCGGACTCTGGTCGCCGGCTACAAGGTGCCCAGGTCGGTCTGGCTGGTCGAGCAGATCGGCCGCACGCCGGCCGGCAAGGCCGATTACCGGTGGGCGCACCGCTACGCGCAGGAGCAGCTAGCGACCGCCGGGCAGGACTCGCAGCCCGCAGCCGATAGCCAGCCCGCAGCCGATAGCCAGCCCGGGCCGGACTGAGGAGGCCGACATGCGCACGCCACTGTGCGACCAGTTGGGCATCGAGCACCCGATCGCCGGGTTCACCCCGTCCGAGCACGTCGCGGCCGCGATCAGCCGGGCCGGCGGGCTGGGCGTGCTCGGCTGCGTCAGGTTCAACGACGCGGCCGAGCTGGACAAGGTCCTGGACTGGATGGACGCCAACACCGACGGGCGCCCGTATGGCATCGACGTGGTCATGCCGGCCAAGATCCCGGCCGAGGGGGCGGCGATCGACCTGAACAAGCTGATCCCCGCCGGGCATCGCGAGTTCGTCGATCAGACCCTGGTCAGGCTCGGCGTCCCGCCGTTGCCGGAGGACGGGACGGTTAGCGACGGCGTACTCGGCTGGCTGCACTCGGTTGCCAGGGCGCAAGTCGAAGTAGCCCTGGCGCACCCGGCCCGGCTGATCGCTAACGCCCTGGGATCGCCGCCAGCCGACATCATCGGGGCCGCGCACGACCGGGGCATGCTGGTCGCGGCGCTGGCCGGCAAGGCAGCCCACGCGCAGTCGCATGTTGCCGCCGGGGTTGACATCGTGGTCGCTCAGGGCTACGAAGCTGGCGGCCATACCGGGGAGATCGCCAGCATGGTGCTGGTCCCCGAGGTCGTGGACGCGGTCGGGCCGGACGTCCCGGTGCTGGCCGCGGGCGGCATCGGCAGCGGCCGCCAGATCGCCGCGGCCCTGGCGCTCGGCGCGGCAGGCGTCTGGATGGGCTCAGCCTGGCTGATCACGACCGAATACGCCAAGCTGTCGCCGCTGCCCGGCCTGCGCACGGCGCTGCTGGCCGCTACGTCATCGGACACGGTCCGGTCCCGGATCTACAGCGGGAAGCCGGCCCGGCTGCTGAAGAACAGCTGGACCGACGCCTGGGTGCAGCCCGGCGCACCGGAGCCGTTGCCGATGCCGCTGCAGAACCTGCTGGTCGCGGAGGCCCATCAGCGGCTGATGCGAGCGGGCAACCCGGACGTCATCCCGATGCCCGTGGGCCAGATCGTGGGCCGGATGAACGAGGTGCAGCCGGTCGCCGCAGTCATGGCCGCGCTCACTGCCGAACTCGACGCGACGGTTGCCAGGCTGACCAGCCTCGGCTAGTCGCCAGCTGCGCGGTCAGGGCGCTCGCGCCCGCGGCTCGCAGGGCCACCGCGCGACGCCGGCTGCCCGGTCTAGGTCGCCGGCCTGTCCTTCTTCGGCAGCCGGGCGACCACGGCATCGTAGGACGCGTCAATCGCGTCAGTGAGCTCGTCTGGCGGGATGGCGCCGGCGACGCGCAGCGTGTTCCAGCCCGACCTGCCGATGTAAGGCATCACCGAGGCGTCCGCCGGGTAGCGGGCTAGCCACTCGTCTGCCACCTCGCGCGTCGGGCCGCACTTGAGCCCGATGCCCGCTGCTGCGCCCGCGCCGGAACCGAGGAAGGCGAAGATCTTCCCGCCGACCTTCGCCACAGTGTCGCCGTCCCATGGCTCGTCCTGCCATGCGCCTGGCTTGGCCAGGCAGTAGGCAAGCACCTCTTCCCAGGTCATGGCTGAGTCCTCCAGTCAGTGCCAGGCCCGCGAAACTTAGACGTCCGGCCGGGCCGGCTGGTTATGGGCAGCATGCCCCGGCACGCGACAGCATCCGGTCACAGCCGACCGCGTCCGGAGCCGGACGATTCGCGATAACTTCGGGGCGCAACGTGTCATGTCGGGATCGTCGGCAAGGTTCGGCGCAGACGCCGGGGGCGAGATGAGCCTGGCTTTCAGTTTGACTGCAGCTACGGTAGCGGCGGGCTGCGGATGGCATGCTGATCGCGTTGCCGGCCGGTTCCCGGCCACCACCGAACCACATGCGCCGCCAACCGTACCAGGCCGCGCATCCGTGGCATGTCCGGCCGGGCGCTGTGCTCCGGTCCTCACCGCGCTGGTCACCGGAGCGCTGGTCCTGCTGGTGACGCTCCGGCTGCGCCAGGAACTGCCCGCGATCGCATGCGGCTGGCTGGTGGTTTGCGGCGTGCCGCTCGCGATCATCGACCTGCGGGCGCGGAGGCTGCCGGATCCGCTGACCGGCGGCTGTTTCGCCGGGATCGCGGCCTTACTGATCGCCGATGCCGTCGCCGACGGCCGGTGGCAGGACATCGGCAGGGCGGCAGCGGGCGCTGGCGCGGCAGCCCTGTTCTTCGCGATCATCGCTGTGGCCAAGCCGGGATCGTCCGGTCTCGGCGATGCCAAGCTCAGCCTCAGCACTGGCGCGCTGACCGCGTGGTTCGGCTGGGGGGTCTTGCTGACCTCGGCGTTCGAGGCATTCCTCCTGGCGGCGTGCTACGGCCTCGGCATGCTGGCGGCCGGCCGTGCGTCGCTGCGCACCGGCAGCGTGCCGTTCGGGCCGTTCCTGCTGGCCGGCTGCCTGGCAGCGGTGCTGGTCAGCGGGGCAGCGGGTGCCTGAGAGGGTGACCTGTTCAGGCCGGCTGCCCGCAGCCGGCGCACAGGTCAGGGCGCGCGCAACTGCTGCGCGGTCAGGGCAATGCAGCTCCGGCAGCCGTGTGTCGAATACACGATCACGTTGCCGATGCGCTGACCGGTAAGGCCGACCTCGCGGAAGATCTTCACCCACGACGGCTCGTGCCTGGCATCGAGCAGGATAGCGCCGATATGGTCCGTCCTGACGAACTTCTCGAACGCCGCGACATTGGCGGGTGTCGCGCCGGCGAGCCGCTGGACCGCGGGCGGCAGATCGGAATGGCGCGTGATCGCCTGGTTAATGAAACCGCCGGCAAGCCGCATGTAAAAGCCCGACTGGGCTTGCCAGAGCATCCCGGCGTTGCCGACCTCGGAGACCACGACAACGATCTCGTTCGACGACAGGCTGTGGCGATACGCCCCTGAACTGATGAACGCGGGCACATTGGTGTGCGGACCGACGCTGAGAGTCGGCGTGTCGAGAGCCACGGATGCCAGCACGAGCACGCCCAGCGCCCAGCGCGTCCACGGCACTTGCTTCGCCGGGCCGGCCAGCCAGAGCGCGGTCGCCACCGCCAGCACAAGATAGGCGAACACCATGAGCCGGGACGGGTAGGCGTTGCGCACGATGGGCAGGTGCCACAGGCTGGCCCAGGGCAGCCTGGCTACCGCGCTTCCCGCGACATACAGCACCGGGCCGAGCGCGGCGACGATGATGAAGGCCAGCGTGCAGGTCAGGAAGCGGATCAGCCTGCTGTGCCAGCCGGTGACGGCGAGCAGGATGGCCAGCACGAGCAGCGGGACGCCGACGTAGCCTGCCTCGGAGGTGCGGATTTGAAGGTTCGCCGCATGCGCCAGCCAGTGGACGCCGAAGGTCCGCTGGGGCCGTGGCAGCACGAGGCTAGCCAGGTCCAGACCCGTGACCGCTGACAGTTTCGGCGTCTTGCTGGCGAGCGCGTAGGCCAGGTATGGCAGGGCAATGACGATCGCGACCCCGTAGGCAGCGCCGAGCAGCTTCGCCAGCCGCACGACAACCTGGCGAGCCGGCTGCCCGGCGAACGCGAACCCGATCAGGAGACCGACGATCAGGAGCGCCGTCAGGTCGGCGAACGTCTCAAGGAACAGGTAAAACTGGACTGCCATCGTGATGGCGGCCACTACCACGAACGTGCGGGCGCGGATGCGCTGCTGCCACCACGCCACCACGAGGTACCCGAGCAGTGGCAGGAGCAGGCTGTAGGTCAGGTTGAGCTGACCCGCGGCGGCGTGGTTGACCTCGTAGGCGGAGAAGCCGAAGACGGCGCCGCCGGCCAGCGATGACCAGAACTGGCCGGTCAGCCGCCGGCACAGCAGGAACGCCGCCCATCCCGACAACGGCAGCGCCACGGCGCTCAGCAGGTTGAACGCGACAACCGGCCCGGCAATCAGCGTCAGCGGGATGGCCAGCACCGCGACCGGCGGCGCGGTGGTCACCCAGGCCAGCGAGTAACCGGCCGGCGCGCCGATCACATGGGCATACAGGGGGTTCAGGCCGTGCGCGATCGCGTACGGCCACCAGCGCAGGCCCCAGACATAGAAGTTCGGGTCCATGCTCTTCTGGTCGAGATCTGCCCAGCTGAGCTGGAGAATCTGCGTCCGGGCCGACGTCGATAGCCAGACCAGCAGATAGAGCGCCAGCGCCAGCAGCCCTTGCACGGCCGGTGGCCGCAGCCGACCGCGCAGGCTTGTCCAGCTACTCACTGGCCGTCCCGGATCGGCTAGCTGCGCCCCGGCTGGGGCAAGCCCGTCGTCCGGATGGCTGATCATGGTCATGACGGCGGCGGGACCCCGCCAGGACTCCGGGCCAGGTAGCGGCCCGCGATGCCGAGCACTGTCACTTGCACCCCGCTGAGGAAGCTGATCGTCGCCAGCAACGAAGCATAGCCATGCTGGTCATCTGCTTGCGACGGCTTGACCACCTGTTGACCTGACCGCACCGCTCTGGCCGCTGAGTTACCTCCCCGGTCCGGACGAGCGCAATCACTGCGCGCAGTGGTGAGGCGGTGCGCGCTCTCCCGGACCCCGAGCGCCCGCCGAACCGCATCCAGGCGAAACCTGACGGCTCCGCGCCTATGCCTTCACCGTCGCTTGCGGGCCGATCTGGTCCTTGCCTAGCAGCCGGCAGTCCCGGCATCCCTGCGTTGGGTAGACGATAACGCCGCCAGTGGCGTGCCCGACAAGGCCGATCCGGCGGAAGATGCCCACCCACACCGGCTCATGCCCGGCGTCCAGCAGGATCGCGCCGATATGGTCGACCCTGACGAACTGCTCGAAGGCCCTGACATCGGCCGGAGTGGCCTTGGCGAGGTCCTGGACCGGCTTCGGCAAGTCGCTCCGATGGCTGAGCCCGGCATTGATGTACCCGCCGGCGAGCCGCATGTAGAAGCCCGACTCAGCTTGCCAGAGCATCCCGGCGTTGCCGATGTCGGAGACCACCACGACGGTCTCGCCGGGCGAGAGATCCCGCCGGTACTGCCCGGACCTGACGAAGACTGGCACAGTGGTATGCGGCCTGATCTTGAGCGAGACGGTGTCCAGGCCGATGAACACGATCACCAGGACGCCCAGCCCAAACCGTGCCCAGGGCACTCGCCTCGCCGGGCCTGCCAGCCATAGCGCGGTGACCACGGCCAGGATCAGGTAAGCGAACAGCATGAGCCGCAGCGGATAGGCGTTGCGGACGAGTGGCAGGTCAAACAGTTTCGCCCAGAACACCACCGCGATCCGGCGGCCCTCAAGGTAAACCACTGGCCCGACCGAGGCCACGAGGACAAGCGCCAGCATGCAGGTCAGGAACCGGACCAGCCTGCTGTGCCAGCCCGTGACGGCGAGCAGGATGGCCAGCACGAGCAGCGGGATACCGACATAGCACGCGGCGGATACCTGATGAGGCGCGGCCGCCGCGCTGGTCAGCCAGCCGATGCCGAAGGTACGCTGCGGCCGCGGGATCACCAGGCTGGCCAGGTCCATCCCGGTTACCTTTGGCGGCCGCGGCGGCTTGCTCAGCAGCGCATCGGCCAGGTACGGCGCGGCCAGCACCAGCGCGAGCAGGTAGGCAATGGCGGTTACCCGGGCCAGCCGGAGAACCAGCGGACGGAAGTCGCGCCCCACCACGGCGTATCCAACGGCGAGCGCGACAATCAGGATCGCCGTCATGTCGGCAAACGTCTCGAGGAACAAATAGAACTGAAGCGCCATGGCCAGCCCGGTCAGGACCACGAAGGCGCGGGAACTGATCCGCTCATCTCGCCACAGGACGACGAGGTAGGCGATGACCGGCAGGAGCAGGCTGTAGGTCAGGTTGAGCTGGCCTGCGCTGGCATGGTTCATCTCGAAGGCGGAGAAGCCGAAGACGGCGCCGCCG
>DAHVAR010000091.1 GCA_027314515.1 Actinomycetota bacterium | reverse complement strand
ACACTCCGAACGGAACTGTCCGGGTGTCGGGCAACATCACCGCCGCTCAACTACGCGCGGTTAGCTGATGGCCTGCTGCCCGCTCGCTCGCGCCGGCTGCCAGGGGTACCCCTGGCAGCCGGCCGGCCGGACGAAGCCATGAGCCTCTTCGTGGCGTCGGCCGGCTTCGGGCTGGTGACCGCGGCCGTCCTGGCGATCGCCGCGGTCGGGTTCACCTTGCAGTTCGCGGTGACCAACGTGCTCAACCTCGCGTTCGCGGCGATCATGACGGCCGGGGCGTTCGTCGCTTACTGGATCAACCAGTTCGGCGTGCCGGTCTGGCTCGCATTGCTGGTTGCCATGATCGCGTGCTCGGCGTTGTCGGTAGCGCTCAACCTCGGTGTCTACGCGCCGTTCCAGCGGCGCGGATCCTCGCCGATCACCATCGTGATCGTCTCCCTCGGGATGGCCCTCATCATCGAGTTCGGGGTCCAGGCCGTCGTCGGCGGGATCAACGTGAGCTACACCATGAGCCAGGGGCGCACGCTCGAGTTCGGCGGCTTCATCCTGACAACGGTCCAGCTGACGATTATCGCGATCAGCGTGGTGGTGATGGCCTGCGCGCACGCGCTGCTGCGCTATACCAAGCTCGGCAAGGCCATGCGGGCCACCGCCGCGAATCGCTCGCTCGCCCGCAACTGCGGCATCCGGACGAGCCAGGTCATCACGCTTACCTGGGCGCTGACCGGCGCCCTCTGCGGCCTGGCCGGCACCGTATTCGCCATCGACATCGAAAGCTTCGGGCCGACTAGCACCGACCTGTTCATCGTCATGATCCTGGCAGCGGTGTTCCTTGGCGGTCCAGGGCATGCGTACGGGGCGATGCTCGGTGCCCTGTTGATCGGGCTCGCCACCGAGGTCAGCGCAGCCTACATCACGCCCGATTACAAGTACGCGATCGCCTTCATAGCGCTGCTGGCCACGCTCGCCGTGCGGCCCTCCGGGCTGCTCGGCGCGCGGACGTGAGCACGGGCAGGGAGCCGGATGTATTACCTCATCACGCTGGTCGTGTACGGCGCGGTGGACGTCATTGCCTGCCTCGGTCTCAGCCTGCAGTTCGGTATCGGCGGCGTGACCAACTTCGGTTACATCATCTTCCAGGCGGCCGGAGCCTACGCGGCGGCGATCTTGTCCCTGCCGCCCGATTCGGCCAATGGCGGATTCCAGCGCTACATCGGCGGCTTCAATCTGCCGTTCCCGCTCCCGTGGGTCGGCGCCGCGGCAGCGGGCGCCGTGATCGCGCTGCCCTTCACCTTCCTCGTCGGCCGCCGGCTGCGCGGTGACTTCGCGGCGATCGGCCTGCTGGTGACTGCGGTCCTGCTGAACCTGCTGGTGATGAACTTCGTCCCGCTGTTCAACGGAGACGCCGGCCTGGCGATCGTGCCAGCGCCACTGCAGTCCCAGGTGATGACCGACACCTCCGTTAGTTACCAGTGGGAGTTCGCGATCGGCGTCGTCGTTCTTGCGGCCGCCGTGTTCTGGTTCATCAGGCACATCACCGAGTCCCCCTACGGACGCACCCTGCGGGCCATGCGGGACAACGACAAGGTGGCCGACTCGCTGGGCAAGAACCTGCTGTCGCTGCGGACCGGAATCCTGGTGGTGGGCGGCGCGGTCGCGGGCCTTTCCGGCGGCATCCTGGTCACGTTCGTCAGCGTCTGGTCGCCTGCAGGGTGGACGTACGCGGAAACGATCGTACTGTTCGCCGCCGTCATCATCGGAGGCCGCGGCAACCATGCCGGCGCGGTGCTTGGCGCGGTGCTGGTCCCGGTCGGATTCGAGGAATCGACCCGGCTGATCACGGACGCCAATCCGAGCCTGCCGCCGAACCTGCTGCCCTCCCTGCAATGGGTCGCCATCGGCCTGCTGATCGCGGTGTTCCTGTGGTTCCGGCCGGCCGGGATCCTGCCTGAGCGCCGACGGCTGATCGCCCTGCCCGCTCGGCCGGCGGCACCAGTGCAGGCGCGCGACAGGCCGGAAGCTGTGCCGGAAGCTGTGCCGGACGGCACGCCGGCGGGCCCGCCGGTGACGGTGCCGTCTGGTCCGGCCGGCGCGGCGGGCGCGGCCGGCGCGCAGCCGGGCGACATCGTGTTGCAGGCAACCGGTGTCAGCCGCGAGTTCGGCGGGGTGCACGCGGTATCCGGTGTCACCCTGTCGGTCACGCGCGGCACGCTGACCGGCCTGATCGGACCGAACGGGGCTGGTAAGTCGACCCTTCTCGCGCTGCTGGCCGGCACACAGCGGGTGTCCGCCGGAACCATCAGGTACCAGGGCCAGGACGTCACGAACGTCCCGGCCTTCCGGCGGGCCCGGCTTGGCCTGGTCCGGACTTTCCAGCTTGCCAGCGAGTTCAAGCGCCTTACCGTGCTAGAGAACCTGCTGTCCGCCGCGCCGGGCAACCGGGGTGCCGGGTTCTTCGGCGCCGTGGCCGGCCGGCGGTACTGGCGGCAGGACGAGGCGGCCGCGATCGCCAAGGCGGGGGACATACTGCACAGGTTCGGCCTGGAGTCGCTGGCCAACTCCTACGCCGGCGACCTCAGCGGCGGCCAGCGGCGGCTGGTCGAGATCATGCGTGCGCTGATGACCGATCCGCGGATGCTGCTGCTGGACGAGCCGATGGCCGGCGTGCATCCCGAGCTCGCCCAGCGCATCGGCGACCTGCTCGTCGGACTGTGCCGGGACGGCATGACGATCCTGATGGTCGAGCACGAGCTGGCCATCATGGACGAGTTCTGCAACCCTGTCATCGTCATGGCGGAAGGCTCGGTCCTGGCGCAGGGCACGATGGCGCAACTTCGGGACCGCGCTGAGGTCGTGGAGGCCTACCTTGTCGGCTGACCGGTTCATGTCCGGGGCGTGGATCCGGGCCGAGAGCGTGACGGCCGGCTACACCGCCGATCCGGTCATCCGGGCGATCTCGATCGAGGCCGAGCCTGGCAAGGTCACCTCGATCGTCGGCCCGAACGGCTCGGGCAAGAGCACGCTGCTCAAGGGCCTGGTCGGCATCGTGCGGGTATCCGCTGGCCGCGTCTTGCTCGGCGACCGGGTCATCACGAACCTTGCGCCGGAGGAAATCGCGCGAGCCGGCGTTGGCTACGTACCGCAGGTGGACGACGTATTCCCGCCGCTCACCGTGACGGAGAACCTCGAGATGGGTGGCTACCTGCTCGCCAGGGCCGAGATCGCGCGCCGGATCGAGCATGTGCTGAGCGTGTTCCCGCGGCTGGCGACCATGGCGCGCCGCCCGGCGGGCAAGCTCAGCGGCGGCGAGCGCAAGATGCTGGCGATGGGGCGGGTGCTGATGCTCGGGCCCAGCGTCTTCCTGCTCGACGAGCCCACCGCGAACCTGGCGCCAGCGATCGCCACGGCGCTGCTCTCCGAGCACGTCCGCCAGCTGGCTGAACACGGCGCCGCGGTGCTGATCGTGGAGCAGCGAGCCAGGGCCGTCCTCGCCATCTCCGACCGGACCTACGTGCTCGGCGGGGGCGAGCTGCGGATGGCCGGGACGCCGGCCGAGCTGGCCGGAAGTCCCGAGTTCGTCGATTCCTTCCTCGGCGGCGGCCGCGGGCGGGCGCTGCCGTCGGCCGAGAGCTGAGATAGCCGGGTCGGCCGCCGCTGACATCAGTCCGCCGCGGAGGTCAGGGCCGGCCGGCATAGCTGACGGTCAGCTCCGGCTCGGCGTAACCGATCCGGATCACCGCACCGTCGTGAACGTCTCCGGCGATCAGCGCGCGCGCAACGGGAGTCTCGGCCTGCCTGGCGATGAGCCGGCGCAGCGGCCGCGCCCCGTAGTCGGGGTCGAAGCCCTGCGTTGCGATGTGGCGACGGGCTTCGCCGGTGACCTCCAGCGTCATCTGCCGCTCGGCCAGCCGGGCCCGCAGGCCCGCCAGCATCAGCTCGACGATCTGCTCGATCTCTGCCTCGGTCAGTGGCTTGAACAGCACGATGTCGTCGAGGCGGTTGAGGAACTCCGGCCGGAAGCGGCTTCGCATCTCGGCCAGCACGCGCTCGCGCGCCTCCGGCTCGATCTCCCCGGCTGATGTCGCACCCTCCAGCAGGTACTCCGAGCCGACATTGGACGTCATGATGATGACCGTGTTGCGGAAGCCGACGGTACGCCCCTGGCCGTCGGTCAGCCGGCCGTCGTCAAGAACCTGCAGCAGCGTGTTGAACACGTCCGGATGCGCCTTCTCAACCTCGTCGAACAGCACCACCGAGTACGGCCGCCGCCGGACCGCCTCGGTAAGCTGCCCGCCTTCCTCGTAACCGACGTATCCGGGCGGCGCGCCGACCAGCCGGCTGACGGTGTGCCGTTCCTGGTACTCGCTCATGTCGATGCGGACGATGTTGTCCTCCGTATCGAACAGTGCAGCGGCCAGCGACTTGGCGAGTTCTGTTTTCCCCACCCCGGTAGGGCCGAGGAAGATGAACGATCCGATCGGCCGGCGCGGATCGTGGATCCCCGAGCGCGCCCGGACGATGGCATCGGTCACGAGCTGGACGGCCTCGTCCTGCCCCACAACCCGCTCATGCAGGATCTGGTCAAGCCCGAGCAGTTTCTCGCGTTCGCTCTCCTGCAGCCGGCTCACCGGAATGCCCGTCCACCGGGCCACCACCGAGGCGACCTCGTCCTCGGTGACGACCTCGCGCAGCAGCCGGTGACCGCCGTGCTTGCCGGCCAGGCTCTCCTCTTCCGCCGCGAGCCGGCGCTGCAGGTCCGGCAGCCTGCCGAGCCTGAGCTCGGCGGCCCTGCTCAGGTTGTAGTCGCGCTCGGCCCGCTCGGCCTCCTGCCGCAGCTGCTCCATCTCCTCCCGCACGGCCTGTACCCGCCGCAGCGCCTGGCGCTCGGCCTCCCACTGGGCCCGCAGTGCGTCCGACTCTGCGCGCAGGTCAGCGAGTTCCTTGCGGAGGCCGGCCAGCCGCGCGACACTGGCTGGATCGTTCTCCTTGGCGAGGGCAGCATCCTCGATTTCCAGCCGCATCACCCTGCGGGTCAGCTCGTCGAGTTCGGCCGGCATCGAATCGATCTCCGTGCGGATGACCGCGCACGCTTCGTCCACCAGGTCGATTGCCTTGTCCGGCAGGAACCGGTCGCAGATGTAGCGGTGGCTCATGGTGACGGCCGCGACCAGTGCGCTGTCGGCGATCTTCACACCGTGGAATACCTCCAGCCGCTCACGCAGCCCGCGCAGGATCGACACCGCATCCTCGACCGATGGCTCGTCGACCATGACGGGCTGGAACCGGCGCTCCAGGGCGGCGTCTTTCTCGATGCGCTTGCGGTACTCCTCCAGCGTCGTCGCGCCGATCATGTGCAGCTCGCCCCTGGCCAGCATCGGCTTGAGCATGTTCCCCGCGTCCATGGCGCCCTCGGCCGCGCCCGCGCCGACAACCGTGTGCAGTTCGTCGACAAACAGCAGGGTGCGCCCCTGTGCCGCCCTGACCTCGCCGAGGACGGCCTTGAGCCGTTCCTCGAACTCGCCGCGGTACTTCGCGCCCGCCACCAGGGAGCCAAGGTCCAGGCTGAATACGGTCTTGTCCCGCAGCCCCTCGGGCACGTCGCCGCGAGTGATGCGCTGGGCAAGTCCCTCGACGATCGCGGTCTTGCCGACTCCGGGATCGCCGATCAGCACGGGGTTGTTCTTGGTCTTCCTGGACAGGATCTGGATAACCCGCCTGATCTCAGCGTCCCGGCCGATGACCGGATCGAGACGGCCAGCCGCGGCGTCCGCTACCAGGTCCTGGCCGTATTTAGCGAGTGCCTCGTAAGCCCCCTCGGGCGTTGCCGAAGTGACCCGCTGATGACCCCGCATCCTCGCCAGCGCCTCCAGGAGTGCCGCTTCGGTCACCCCTTCCTCAGGCAGCAGCCTCCCTGCGCCGGTCGCCGGGCCTTCCGCCAGCATCGCCAGCACCAGATGCTCGACCGAGACGTAATCGTCTTTCAACCGGTCGGCTTCCCGCTGAGCGTCGCCGAGCAGCCGCGCTAGCCGCTGTGTCACGGCGACCTGGCCGGGGGTGACTCCGGGGCCGCTGACTCTGGGCCGCCGCTCGAGTTCGGCCTCCAGCTTCTTGGCCAGCCTGCCCGGATCCGCGCCGGTCGGGGTCAGCAGGCGCGGCACGATGCCGTCCGGCTGCTCGAGCAGCGCCAGCAGCAGATGCTCGGCGTCGGCCTCGGCATGGCCGAAGCGCAGCGCCTTGGCCTCTGCATCGTGCAGGGCCTGCGATGACTTCTCGGTCAGCTTGCTCGGGTCCATGGTCACCGCGGTCACCCTCCCGCACGCTGGGCGCGCCGCAGCGCGGCCTCTAGCTCCGTTATCCGGTCCAGCAGGTCGAGCACGAGACCGACGGCCGCGTAGTTGAGGCTGAGGCCCGCGCGCAGCCGCTGGATCCGGGCCACGACCGCGAGCTGGCCGGGAGCGAACCACCAGTCACCGCAGGCATCGCAGGACGCCTCGAGCATGCCGAGTGCGACCAGCCGGCGGACCAGGTCCGGGTGCAGGCCGGCTGCTGCGGCGAAAGTTCCCAGGTCGAGCAGGTTCGGCCGGACCAGCGCGTATGTCATCGGCCTCTCCTCGGGTCAAAGTCAGAGACGGATGCCAGTTGCGCGAACAGTTCCCGCTCTGCCTGGGAGAGCTTCGCCGGGACGACGATCCGCGCCTCGGCGAGCAGATCGCCGGGTTTGCCCTTCGGATTGGGCAGGCCGCGGCCCGCAAGCCGAAGCCGGCGACCGCACGAGGTGGCCGGCGGCACCTCTACGGTGGCTTCGCCGCCAGGCGTCGGAACTGCTACGCGGGTGCCCAGCGCAGCCTCCCACGGTGCCAGCCTGAGATCCACGTGCAGGTCGCGGCCGTCCAGCCGGTATTGCCGGTGCGGCGCTATCCGGACCACCAGGTAAAGGTCACCCGGCCGGGCCCCGTCGCTGCCGCGGCCGCCCTGGCCCGCCAGCCGGATCCGCTGCCCGTCCGTCACACCGGGCGGGATGGTGACCTGAAGATTCCGCATTCCGCCCGGCCCGGCCAGCGAGATGGTTTTGCGCGCGCCATGGTAGGTGTCCTCGAGCGAGATCTCTATCTCGGCTGTCTGGTCAGCGCCGGGAACCGGGCCAAAGCCGCGCCGCGCCCGGCCGCCGAACAGGCCGCCGAGCAGATCCTCGAGGTCGATCTCCTCGCCAGGCTCGAAGCCGGACGGGCCGCCGCGGCCTGCTCGCGCGCCCGCGCGGGCCCTGGCGCCGGCACCAGCCTGAGCCCGGCGCCAGGCGTCGGCGTCGACGTCCGGCGGCGCCTGCCGGAAGTCCGGCCCGAACGCGTCGTAGCGGCGCCGGGTCTGCGGGTCGGACAGAATGTCGTAGGCCTCTGAGATGTCCTTGAACCGCTCTTCTGCGGCCGGGTCTGAGTTGATGTCCGGGTGATGCGAGCGAGCAAGCTTGCGGTAGGCGCGCCGGATCTCGTCCTGGCTGGCATCGCGCGGCACGCCCAGGATCTGGTAGAAGTCCCGGCCGGCCGCCATCAGCCCGACCTGGCGACAACTACCTGGGCGGGCCGGAGCTGGCGGTCTCCCTCTCCGTAGGCGGGTGCGACGACTTCGACGATCGAGCCCTCGGGTGCGGACGGATCCTCACGCGACGCGATGGCCTCGTGCCGCGCCGGGTCAAACTCAGCCCCGAGGTCGTCGTCGCGGCGCGGGTAGCCGAGCTGCGCGAGCACGCCGACGGCCTGATTCCGGATCGCGTTGATCCCGTCCACGATGGAGCCGGGATCGGCGTCGGCGTGCGCGAGGGCCCGCTCGAGGTTGTCGACGACGGGCAGCCATTGCAGCGCTACTCTCGCCCGGGCCTCGGCCTCCGCCCGGCTGACCATGCTGGCATTTTTCTTACGCGTGTTGTCCAGATCGGCCAGCGCGCGCAGCCGCAGGTCCTCAAGCTCGGCGATTCTCGCCTCGGCAGCCGCGAGCGCTTCCGGGGCGGCCGGCTCTCCCGCGGCCGGCTCTCCCGCGGCCGACTCTCCCGCGGCCGACTGCTCGGGCGACGATGACCGGACTTGCGGGCCGGGCCCTGAACCGTTACCGCTCTCACTCATCGGTGCTGTACTCGGCGTCGATGACTTCCTCGTCGCTGGACAGTGGCGGCGTTTCCTGGACGTTGGGCGCAGGCTGCGCGCTGAGGCTCTGGAACAGTTGCGCCAGCTCGGCGTTCAGGACACGGACTCGCTCGATCGGGGTGTCCTGCTTCAGCGCCTGCTGTGCTTGCTCGACCATGCCCTCCGCCCTGGCCTTCTCGTGCACAGGCAGCGTGTCGGCGCGACCCGCGAGCAGGGTCTGGATCCGGTGCGTAAGGGTGTCCAGTTCATTCCGCGCATCGGTCAGCTCGCGCAACCGCCGGTCCTCCTCACGGTGCTGTTCGGCATCGCTGACCATGCGCTCGACCTCTGCCTGGTCCAGGTTGGAGCTCTCGCTGATGGTGATGCGCTGCTCAGCCCCGGTGTCCTTGTCCCGTGCCGAGACGTTGAGAATGCCGTTGGCGTCGATGTCGAAGGTGACCTCGATATGCGGCGTTCCCCGCGGGGCAGGCCGGATGTTCTCGAGCCTGAAGCGGCCAAGAGCCCGGTTGTCCGCCGCCCGTTCCCGCTCGCCTTGCAGGACGACGACGTCGACCGCCGACTGGTTGTCTTCGGCAGTGCTGAACACCTCGGTCCGCCGGGCGGGGATGGTGGTGTTGCGCTCGATGATCTTCGTCAGCACGCCGCCGAGAGTCTCGATGCCAAGCGACAGCGGCGTGACATCGAGCAGCAGGACGTCCTTGACCTCGCCCTTGAGCACCGCAGCCTGGACGGCCGCGCCGAGTGCCACCACCTCATCCGGGTTGACGGTCATGTTCGGGTCTTTGCCGCCGGTCAGCCGGCGCACCTGGTCCTGCACGGCCGGCATCCTGGTGGCGCCGCCGACGAGGATGACTTCGTCGATGTCGCTGGCGCTGAGCTTGGCGTCGCCGAGTGCCTGCTTGACCGGACCGACGGTGCGCTCCACCAGGTCAGCCGTCATCTGCTCGAACGTCGAGCGCATGATCGTGGTGTTCAGGTGCTTCGGCCCGGATGCGTCCGCGGTGATGAAGGGCAGGCTGACCGTCGTCTGGGTGACCGCGGACAGCTCGACCTTAGCCTTCTCGGCTGCTTCGAAGAGGCGTTGCAGCGCCTGCGGATCCGCTCGCAGGTCGATGCCGTTGTCGCGCTGAAATTCGTCGGCGAGGTGGTCGACGAGCCTGCGGTCGAAGTCGTCACCGCCGAGGTGCGTGTCGCCGGCCGTGGCTCGCACCTCCACGACACCTTCGCCGATATCGAGGATGCTCACATCGAACGTTCCGCCGCCGAGGTCGAAGACCAGGACGGTTTCGTTGCCCTTCTTGTCCAGACCGTAGGCAAGCGCGGCAGCGGTCGGCTCGTTGATGATCCGCAGCACCTCGAGCCCGGCGATCCGGCCGGCATCCTTGGTCGCCTGGCGCTGTGCGTCGTTGAAGTAGGCAGGAACGGTGACAACTGCCTCGGTGACCTTCTCCCCGAGGAACTTCGCGGCGTCCTCGGCGAGCTTACGCAGCACGCGGGCAGAAATCTCCTCCGGCGCGTAGAGCTTGTCACCGATCTTGAACCGGGCCGCGTCATCGGGGCCGACCACGACATCGTAGGAGACCGCAGCGAGCTCGCTGTGGACTTCGCTGAAGCGCCGCCCGATGAATCGCTTGGCTGAGTAGATCGTTCCCTTCGGATTCAGGATCGCCTGCCGTCGCGCCAGCTGCCCCACCAGCCGCTCTCCCTGCGGCGTGAATGCCACCACCGAGGGGGTTGTCCGCGATCCTTCCGCATTCGGGATGACCGTCGGCTTCCCGTCCTCCGTTGCCGCGATCACCGAGTTGGTGGTGCCGAGATCGATGCCGACTGCCCTTGCCATCCCTACCTCCTGAGCGTCTTAGCTCCCAACGGGCCGAACCTCCCAAGGGGCCGAACTAGGCTCATCCACCGGGCATACATTCCCCCGGCGGGGTGGTTAACGCTGACTCCATCTGCGCCTGCTCGGCTGCCAGCCTGGCCAGCTGGACGCGTGAGTTGACGTCGAGCTTCCAGTAGATATGCCGGAGATGGAACGCGACGGTGTGCGTGCTCAGGAACAGCCGGCCCGCCACCTGCCGGTTGCTGAGCCCACGGGCAACCAGGTCCGCGATTCGCTGCTCGGTCTCGGTCAGGCTCTCCCAGCCGTAGGCAGGCTTATCGGCGCGTTTCCAGTGGTTCCGCCTTACCCCGGCCGCTCGCAGCTGTGACCTGACCCGGGCCATCGCGCCAGCCGTGCCTAGTTGCTCATACTGCGCATAGGCCTCACGCAGCCAGGCCACCGCGTTGTCCCGGTTGCCCTGGCCAGCCCAGGCGACTCCGGCGTCCTCGGCCGCCTTCGCCCGTGCCAGCGGAGCCGCGTAGGTGCTGGCCGCCACTTCCAGGCAGGCCGAGTCCCGGTCAATCAGGCCGCGGGCATGAGCGGCGGCGGCCGCCAGGTCGCGGTGACCCGGCCTGGCCTCGGCTAGCTGCTGTGTCGACCGGGCCAGCGAAGCGGCCCTCGGTCGATCCCCGTCGGCCAGCGCACCCCGCACCAGCAGCACAGCTGCCTCCGCGTCCGGCGCTTCGCCCGCGCCGCCCGCGCCGCCCGCGCCGAACAAGATCAGCCTCAGTTGCTCTTCCAGATCACGCACGTAGGTCTGCGAGTCAAAGCTGAAGCTCATCGCATGCACCTCGCTTCGTAGCAGTGATCGCCTCAGCATCGGCGATCCCGGCGCCGGCGCGCACCGTCCTGTCCGGGCTAACCTGCTGTCCTGGCCGGACTAGCCCTCGAACAGGCCTGGTCAGGCACTGCGCAGTGCCTCCAGCGTCCGCCATGCCCGAGTCGCCAGCTGCAGGTTGAACTGGGTATCTGGACTGCTGAGGTCGTATCCCGATACCTCGCGAATGCGCCTTAGCCGGTACTTGAGCGTGCTGCGATGCACCGACAACGCGGTGGAAGTCGACTCATAGCTGCCGCCCCGGTCCAGGTACTCGCTCAGCGTCCGGACGAGTTGCGCACCGTGCAGGCCGTCGTAATCCAGCAGAGCGCCGAGCCAGCCGCGAGCGAACGATTCCATCGCGGCGGCGTCGGTGCCAGTAGCCAGCACCTGGTAGACGCCGAGATCGTCAAACAGCGTTACCTGGCCCGCGCCGCCGACGGCCATCTGAATGCGCAGCGCAAGCTGCGCTTCCCGGTAGGAGCGGGGGAAGTCGGCTACCTCATGGCAGCGCCCGCCTACCCCGATGCGGCAGTGCGCGCCGTGCGATTCGCTAACGACGGCGGCCTGGAAGCCCTGCCAGCTCGGCTCCGTGTCGGCCAGCAAGATCACGTCGTTCGGCCGGGCGGCAAGCAGCGAACCTGCCCGGTGCGCGGTCGCTGCTCTCCTGACAGCGTCCAGGAAGACATCGGTCTCCGGCATCTCGCCCGCACCGGGGCAGGTTTCAAGCGCGACTACACGGTGCGGCCTGCCAAGGTCGTAGCCGAGCGCCTGAGCCCGGTTGACCACGCCTGGTCCCTCCTCGCCGATAATGAGCTCAAGTACCAGGCTGCTGCGCGCCCTGGCGCGTGACTCGCTCACCGTCTGCAGCCGCGCGACCTCCATGGCGAGCACGGTCGTGGCATGCTCGATCGCCACCCGCTCCGCCTCCCCTGCAGTCCGGTCGGGATCCGCCAGGATCAGCACGCCCACCGGGGTGCCTGCCAGCCGCGCCACCGAGATCAGCAGGTCACCGTCCCTGACCGGACCCGAGGCGTCCATCACCTGCCCCAGCAGCCGATTCCGGCTCTCCGCGCTGCCTTGCCCGCACGAACCCGGTTGGCCAGGGCCAGCCCACGCGATGAGGTTGCCAAACGAGTCCTCGATGCCGGCCGGATGTTCGGTCAGCTCGTAGAGCGCCCTGGCGATTCCCTCCTCCCCCTCGCCGCGCAGCGCCACCTGGGTCAGCCGGTCGTGAATGTCCATGCTGCGGCGCATTGCCAGATTTGCGGCGCGCAACTCAGCCGCCTGGGCCCGCTCCCGAGCATGCAGCCGCGCGCTGGCCAGGGCGACGCCGGCATGCTCGGCCAGGGACTGCAGCAGGAAGCGCTCACCCTGCGCTGGCTCGCGTTCCGCGCTGACGACGAGGCATCCCGCCATGCCGCAGGCCGCCGGAACGGGGTAGGCCCACGCCCACGCGCGCCCTGCGCAGTCAACCGGGGCGCCATGAGCGGGCAGCGCCGCGCATCGCACGTCAGCCGCCGGAATCTGGCCCCGGTCGTCACGGCGGCCGATATCCTGCCACACCCGGTCAAGGAGGATGCCTTCGGTCCGGCACTCGGCCAGCGCCTGCGTCGCCTTGGCCACCAGTTGCAGAATGCGGCCCTGATCCTCCTGCTGGGTGAGCAGCAGCGAGAGCATCAGCAGCTTGCGGAGCGCTCTGGGCTGGACGTTTGCTGCATCGTCGCGATGGGTCATCGTGACGGACTCCTGACGAGACCAGAACTTCCCTCGCGCTAATCGGTTACCAATTGTAGTCTTCCGGCTACGGGGCGGTCGTCCGGCCCGCTTGGATCGCCCCGAGCGCGGGCGTTTACGGTATTGATTACTGGTCCTGATCCCGGTCTTGACCTCGGTACGAAGGCGCTCCAGGTGGCTGACCAGCTCCCCGCGCAGGGGCCAGCCAGCCGGATCGGCGGCCGGATCAGTGCTCAGCAACTCGTTGAGCTGGTCCTGCCGCGCCTCCGCATCGCCGAGATGGCGCCGCAGGTCCGTCTCGAACACATGCCGCCGGCATGGATCATGCTCGAGGGCCAGGCGACCATAGACCCGCACCGCCGCCGCAAGCTCCGTGAGCACTGTCGCAAGCCTCAGGCGTATCCGCTCGTCGTGCGCGGGGCCCTGACCGCTCGGAATCCGTACGCTGTCCGCCAGCAGCCGGGCGAGCAGCCGCACGGTCATCGCCGCATGCTCCAGGGTTTCCAGGCCGCCGGGCAGGTCGGTCCCGACCTCGGGAAGCAGCACCCGCCGCGGATTGAGCCGCACGCTCTCCTCTGCGTGCCGGAGTGCCTCGTCCACCCGGTGGATCTCGCCGTCCAGCGACCGGGCCTGCGCCAGCCAGCCGTGCGCGTGCTGAGTTACAGATCCCTCGCGGAGGCCCGTGGACATCTCGGCGAGCAGGCCGGCCAGCTTTTTGCACAGTTCGTCCAGGGCCTCGGCGGCAGGCTGCACTTTGGGCCGGGCGAATATCAGCCCCGCGAGCAGCCCGGCAGCAGCACCGACCATCGTCTCTGCGACCCGTCCGTACGCGGCCGAGCGCTCAGTGGTCACTGACAAGATCAGCATTGCGCTGATGGGTACTTCGAGCACGGTATCGCCCAGGCGCAGCGCATAGCCGACGGCGAGTGCGATCGCGATGGTGATCGTGAGGCTCCACCAGGTGAAGCCGAGCCAGGCCGACAGGCCCAGCGCAAGCAGCACGCCGGCCACCACGGCGACTACGCGCTGGATCGCGCTGTGCACGGTGTGGAAGAGGGTGACCTGGGCCACCAGCAGCGCCGTCAGCGGCGCGAGCACCGGCCGGGGAGTGACGACCGGCAGCAGCAGTGCGAGCAGGTACGCCAGCATGGCAGTACTGGCGAGCCTGAAGATCGTGACCACCGTCGGCTGCGCGCGATACCGGACGACCATGAGGGTCTCGGGCGCACGCTGAGCGACTGCGCGGGCAGCCCCGCCCAGCTGGCCCGGCTTGGGCCGCCGCAACGGCCGCGAGTTCAGCCGCATGGTCTCACGCGCACGCCTCACCCATCTCGCGCCAGCATGGCGGCTCATGGCCGGCCGGGCATCCCCCAATCAGCTAGGCGGCAGCCGCCATCAAACTAGCTGCCCTGACGATGTGCGGCACCGGCCGCCAGCGAGAGCCTTGATCCCATCGGAGATGACTGCGCGCTACCGGCGAGAAGCGGAGGCGGCCGTGCCGACAGTCCGCGACCCGCACTTGCTCCTGGTGCGGCCGGTGGTGCCTCGGACTCCGGAGGGTTGCGAGGAGTGCCTGCGGCTCGGTACTCCCTGGGTGCATTTGCGGCTGTGCCTCACCTGCGGTCACGTCGGATGCTGCGACTCCTCGCCACTTCGCCACGCGCGCGGCCACGCGCACGCGATCGGGCATCCGATCGTCCAGTCCTTCGAGCCAGGCGAGGACTGGCGCTGGTGTTATGTCGATGAGACCTATGTCTGACGCGCGGCCAAGGGTGCGCCTGTGCTTCCCTACTGTGCGGATAGCCAATATGTTTGACCAGGAGGTTGCGGGATTGCGAGCTACCAGCGCTGAGGCTACGGAGGCTACGGCCGACGGCCGCGCCCAGCCCGATGGGCTGGCCGACGGCATCGCCGGGCTCCGCCGTGCGCTGCGCCGGGGAGCTCGTGTGGCCGATCCGGACAATCCGCTCGCGGTCGCCCAGCTGGAGCTGCTTTCCGCGCTGGCGGAGAACCCGCGCAGCAGGCCTGGCCAGCTTGCCCAGCTGCTGCACATGCGGCCGAACACGGTGACCACGATCGTCAATGCCCTGGTGGCGCACGGGATGGTGAACCGGTCGGGCGCGGACGGTGACCGGCGGGCGGTCGAGCTGACCGCCACCGAGGCTGGCCGGGCTGCAGTACACGCCTGGCAGGCCACCAACGCGGACGTGCTGCACCTGGCCCTGTCCACGTTGCCGGCTCACCAGCGGCGTGCGCTGGCGGCCGCTAGCCCCGCGCTCGACGCTCTGGCTAAGGCCGTGGACCGGCTGGCCGACGAGCCGCCGCGGTGCGGCGTCAACGTAGGGTGATCCCAGCCGGTCGCATCTGGTCGCGACCGCTGCCCCGCCGGAGACGACGATGACATCCACAGCCCGCGTGCTCGCCCAGTGGGCACATGACCTCGAGCCGACGGCGGCGGACCTCACGCTGGCCGGCCGGTCCCTGGTGGACACGGTGGCGGTCGCGCTGGCCGCGCGTGAGCACCCGGTGATGAAGGTCGCGGCCAGCCTGAGCGAGGCGGGCCGCTGGGCGACCGCGGCGCACGTGCTGGATTTCGACGACCTGCACATGCCCTCGACCACCCACGTCAGCGCCGTTTGCGTGCCCGTCGCGCTGACGGCCGGCGGCGGCGCGCGCGCCTACCTCGCCGCGGCCGGCGTCATGGCACGGCTCGGCACCGCGCTCGGCTGGCCGCATTACTCGGCCGGCTGGCACGCGACCTGCACGGCCGGCGCCCCGGCGGCCGCCGCTGGCGCGGCTGTGGCACTTGGCCTGGAGGCGAGCCAGATCGCCACCGCAATCGCGCTTTCGGTGCCGGCGGCCGGCGGCCTGCAGCGGGCTTTTGGCACCGACGCTAAATCGCTGCAGGTCGGCTTCGCCGTGGAGGCCGCCCTGCGGGCTGCGACGCTGGCCGCCGACGGTGCTAGCGCTGATGAGACCGTGCTCGATCAGTGGTTGCCGCTGGTCGGCGCGCAGCCGGTGGACGCGCGCTCCGCCGACCTGGCCGGGCCGGCGGTCCCGGACGGGCTCGCCGTGAAGATCTACCCGTGCTGTTATGCGCTCCAGCGCCCTATCAGCGCGCTGGCCGAACTCGCTGCGGAAGCCGCGTTCGACCCGGCTGACGTGCGGCGCATCGAACTGCGTACCCCCGAGGCGACCGTCGTGCCGCTGATCCACCACCGCCCAGATACCGGCCTGCAGGGCAAATTCAGCCTTGAGTACGCAGCCGCCGCTGCCCTGCTCGACCGCTACCCGGGTTTCGCCAGCTTCACTGACAATGCCGTCCGCCGCGCCCCGGCCCGCAGGCTGACCGCCCTGGTCGAGACGACGCTGCTGCCCGGCGGCGACGGGCTGCTCGACGGAGAACTACAGGCACGCGTTCATACCGGGAACGGCGCTGTGCACGCCGCGGCGCTTGCCTTCCCGCCCGGTTCCCCGGCGCGACCGCCCACAGCGGCGCAACTGTCCGGCAAGCTGGCCGATTGCCTGACCGGGCTGGACACCGAGTGGTCAGCCTGGACCTGGCAGAACGCGGCCGGCGTGCTCCGCCGGTTCGTGCCGTGACGCCCGCTCCCCCGGTGACGCAGGGGGCACTGCCGCTGGACGGCATCGTGGTCGTCTCGCTCGAGCAGGCGGTGGCGGCGCCGTTCGCCACCCGCCAGCTGGCTGACCTGGGCGCCAGGGTAATCAAGGTCGAGCGGCCCGGCCGCGGCGACTTCGCCCGCGACTACGACACCACCGTGCTCGGGCAGTCGAGCTATTTCGTCTGGCTCAACCGCGGCAAGGAGTCCATCACGCTGGACGTGAAAAGCGAGCGCGGCCGCGACGTCCTGGCCGCCCTGCTCGCGAGGGCGGACGTCTTCGTGCAAAATCTCGCCCCCGGCGCCGCGGCCCGGCTCGGCATCGCGGCTGACGACCTGCGTGCCCGGCATCCCCGGCTGATCTGCTGCTCGGTCTCCGGCTACGGCGAGTCCGGCCCGCATGCCCGGAAGAAGGCCTATGACTTGCTGGTGCAGTGCGAGGCCGGGTTGCTGTCGGTCACCGGGAGCGCCGACTCGCCGGCTAAGGCCGGGATCTCGGTAGCCGATATCGCCGCTGGCATGTACGCGTTCAGCGGCGTGCTGACAGCGCTCTACGAGCGGGAGCGAACCGGGGCAGGCTCGGTCGTCGAGGTCGCTATGCTCGATGCGCTCGGCGAGTGGATGACCCAGCCCTACCTCTACACGGTGTACGGCGGACAGACGCCTCGGCGCAATGGTGCCAGGCACGCGTCGATCTCGCCGTACGGCCCGTACACGGCGGCTGACGGCCAGGTCTTCCTCGGCTTGCAGAACGAGCGCGAATGGGCGGTGCTGTGCCGGGATATCCTCGGCCGGCCCGAGCTTGTCGAGGACCCGCGCTTCGCAACCAACCCCGACCGGGTCGCGCACGACGCCGAGCTGACGCCGATCATCGAGGCAGCGCTCGGCAGGCTGACCGCTGCCCAGGCCGAGCGACTGCTGGACGCGGCCGGCATCGCGAATGCGCGGCTGCGGACGCCGGCCGAATTCGCCGCGCACCCCCAGCTTGCCGCCCGCGATCGCTGGCGGGATGTGGCGACGCCGGCCGGCCCGGTGCGCGCTCTGCTGCCGCCGGTGACGGTGCCCGGCCGCGAGCCCGCGATGGGCAAGGTCCCCGTGGTCGGCGAGCACACCGCCGCGATAATGGCCGAGCTCGGCCTGGCGGCTGAGGCCTGACGCTCGCCCGCCAGGGTGTCAGCGTGTCCGGTCCAGTCCGGTCAGCAGTGCCCGGATGACCGCCACGGCACGGCCGCTGCCGGCAGCCCGGTTCGCTAGCACGTCTGCGTAGAGGAAACCTTCGCTGATGCGCATGATGGCGTAGGCGAGCGCGCTGGTGTCCAGCTCGGCGTCGAAGCAGCCCCGGCTGCGCTCCAGGTCGATGAGCCGCTCCAGGGCGGCGGTCAGGCCGGTCGCGGTGACGCTGCGGCGGCCGGTGAGAATCCGCAGAGCGGTATCAGGATCAGACTCGATGAAGGCGCGCAACGGCAGATCCGCCTCGACGCCGCGGAGCACGCCGCCCACCACCGCGGCGATACGGTTCGCGCCCGACAGGCGATGTGTCATCAGCAGCTGAAGCGTGACCAGGCGCCGGGTCCGCCACCAGATCACCTCGTCGAGCAAGTCCTCGCGGTTGCCGACCCGGCGGTACAGCGTCGCGCGGCCGACGCCCAGGTGCCTAGCCAGCGACTGCATGTCGAGCCGCCGACCGGAATCGTAGGCGGCTGCAGCCGCAGCGAACATCTGCGGCGGCACCGCGGCAGGCGGCGCCGTCCCATCCGGCAATACCGCCTGCAGGTCGTCGCCGATGCGCGGTCGCGCGCGAAGGTCTGGCATCGGCATGCCTAGCTCGCCGCCTTCACCAGCTGGGCCAGCTCCTCCACCAGGTAGTCAGCAAGGGCGTCGAGGTCGGGGATGAGTTCGCGGCAGGACACCAGCCCGAAGTGCAGCCGGCCCAGGTAGCCGACCACGGTGACGTTCAGTCCCTGACCATCGGTGATCACCGAGACCGGATAGTGCGCGAGCAGCTTGGCGCCGCACAGGTACACCGGGATGTTCGGGCCCGGCACATTCGAGATGCACAGGTTGAACGGCGGCAGCCGGTGCAGCACGCCGGTAGCGAACACCACCCGCGCGGCCCGCGCTGTCAGCGCCGGCGGGGCGAAGTCACTCACCTGGTCGATGAGTCCCTGCGGGATCACCGCGTGCTGTGCCTTGGCCATCTTCGTGGCGGCATGCACGACCGCGACGCGCTGCACCGGGTCCTCGACGTTAGTCGGCAGGGCCGCCAGCATCGCCGAGACCTTGTTTCCCATCGCGGTCTTGCCAGCCGGATCGCGGACGGACACCGGGATCATCGCGATCAGCGGCAGATCGGGCAGTGCGCTGCGGTCGTCGAGCCAGTGCCGCAGGGCGCCCGCGCACATGGCCATCACCACGTCGTTCACGGATACGCCGAACGCGTTCTTGACCGCCTTCACGCTGTCGAGGTCCACGCTGCGAAACGCAAGTCGCCGGTGCGCGGTGACCGGCCGGTTGAACGGGGTGGCCGGGGCCCGGCCCGGCGTGGTCGGGATGACTTCGCCGTCGCCCCGGTTCAGCCCCAGCAGGCCGCCGACCAGGTTGCCGAGCGCCGGCGCCAGCGTTGGCAGCACTCTGACCAGCTCATTGGTGAAGCGCACGGCCTGCACCGGCCGCCAGGCGAGCCGGGCGGCCGCCAGTGCCGTCAGCGCGGCATAGCCGGGTGGCCTGGCGGGCACGAACGGTCTCACAGCGGGCAGCTCACGGCCGTCGGGATGCAGATCGAGCAGTATGGTCAGCAGTTCAACGCCGGACACGCCGTCGATCGCCGCGTGATGAATCTTGGTGTAGACCGCGGCGCGCCGCCGGGCGAGCCCGGTGATCAGGTAGATCTCCCACAGCGGCTTGCTGCGGTCCAGCGGCCGGGCATGCAGGCGGGCGACCTGCTCGGTGAGCTGGGCTTCGGAGCCCGGCCGGGGCAGCGCGAGTTCCCTGATGTGGTACTCGATGTCGAAGCTAGGGTCGTCAACCCAGTACGGCTGGTCTAAACCGAGCGGCACGTTCAGCAGCTTGCGGCGCAGCACCGGGACCAGCGGCAAGCGGGCGCCGACTACCTCGGTAAGCCGTGCCAGCGTCAGCGGCGCCGAGGTACGGGACTCCTCGACAATGCAGACACCGCCGACGTGCCCGGTCGAGTTGGCGGTCTCCAGCGCCAGGAACGCGGCATCCAGTCCGGTGAGCTGCTGCATCGCGAGCTACTCCGGACGTGCGTCGCGGCCGGGGTACAGCGGGCGGAGCGCGGTCGGCGGCCGGAACTCGCGCCGCTCACCGGGCGGCACCGCGAGCCGGTCGGCAATCAGCCAGAGCGTGGCCGGGTCGACGCCGAAGCCCAGGTGCGCACAGCGAACTTCGACGTTCGTGTGGAGCTCCGTCTCCGGCCCGACGCAGGCCTGCCACGACACGATCCCGTCCCGCCGCGAGTAGACAGCCGTCGAGGGCACGGTGATCGGCTGGCTGAGTTCCTTGAGGTCCGGCACCCGGCCGCTGGCGTGCGTGCTCGCGCGGCGCCGGTAAGCCCGGTCAGCGTAGCTTTGCCGGATGTCGGTCATCGCGAACGGGCTCCCGAGCGTGATCACCTGACGGACCTGCTCAGCGTGCTGGCGGGCCATTTCCCTGGCGTAGATGCCGCCGAGGCTCCAGCCGACCAGCGACACTGGCCGCCCAGTCTGGCCGGCGAAGTCCGCCAGCATGACCGGAAGGCCATCGAGCACATGATCGGTCGGACCGTTGTTGCGGCCAAGGGCCCAGCCCCTGACCTGGTAACCGAGCAGGCGCAGGAACCGGCGGAGCACCGTGGTGCTGGAGTCTGAGGCCAGCAAGCCAGGCAGCACCAGCACTCCGTGGCCATCGCCGCGCGGTGCGATCGACAGCCACGGCGCAACTAGCGGCAGGGTGACGAGGTCGGCGAGCCCTCTGGCTGGCTCGGTGAGCAGCAGCCCCAGCGACGGACTGCCAGCGGGATTGCTCTCGCCGGCTGGCCGAGTCTCACGGACTGCGTGCGCCATTGCTCGCTCCCGTCGCGCAGACTGCCTGTTGCCGGCGGCCACTAGGCAGCCCGCTGATACATCCCTATTATATGTCTCACATTCTGTGCTGCAACGAAAGCTTCCCCGAGGTCTGAATGAGCTTCAACCTGGCGGCGATCCTTCGGGAGACAGCGGCCTCGTCCCCCGATGCACCCGCCTACCGTGCGGCTGGCGTGACCGCCACCTACGGCGAGCTTGATGAGGAGTCCGGCAAGTTCGCGGCAGGTCTTGCGCGCTCCGGCCTGACGCCGGGCCAGGTGGTTGCCGTCCAGCTGCCGAACGTGCCGGAATTCCTCACCGCGTATTTCGGCGCGCTCAAGGCCGGGATGACGGTGCTGCCCATGAATCCGCTGCTCAAGGCACCGGAGATCGAGCACCAGCTGACCGACTCCGGCGCCAGCATCATGCTCGGCTTTGCCGGGCTGCACGGGGATGCAGTCAAGGCGTGCGAGCTGGCCGGCGTCCCGCTCTACCTCACCGGCGAGCCGGTCCCCGGCGTAGCGGCGCGCCCGGCGAGCGAACTGATGGCTAGCGGACCGCTAACCGAGCCGGGCGGCGAGATCTGGCCCGGCAACGCCGATGACACCGCTGTCCTCATCTATACCAGCGGCACGACCGGCAAGCCGAAGGGCGCCGAGCTCACCCACTTCCTGCTGTACATGAACTGCTCGGTGTCCGGCCAGCTGTTCGGCGCCCGGCCAGACGACGTCACGCTAGCGGTGCTGCCGTTCTTCCACGTCTTCGGGTTGTCGTCGGTCATCAACGTGAGCGTCCGCCACGGCGGCTGCCTGTCGATCGTGCCGCGGTTCGAGCCCGGCGCCGTGCTCGCCGCGATCGAAGCGGACCGCTGCACGGTGATCGCCGGCGTGCCCACGATGCTGCACGCACTGGCCCAGCTGGACGTCAGCGGCCGTGACCTGGCCGCGCTGCGAGTAGCTGTCTCCGGCGGCGCATCAATGCCCGAAGACGTCATGAAGACATTCGAAGCCAAGTACGGCGTCGAGGTGCTCGAGGGTTACGGCCTGTCCGAGACAGGCAGCACGACATCGTTCAACCGGCCAGGCGACCGGCGGCCGCTGTCGGTCGGCAAGCCGATCTGGGGCGTGCAGATGCGCGTTGCAGACAGCGATGACCAGCCGCTTGCTGCCGGGCTCGACCACATCGGGGAAATCCTGATCCGCGGGCACAACGTGATGAAGGGGTACCGCAACCGGCCGGAGGCGACCGCCGCAGCGCTCAAGGGCGGCTGGCTGCATACCGGCGACCTGGGCTACGTCGACTCCGACGGCTTCTACTTCATCGTGGACCGGACCAAGGACCTCGTCATCCGCGGTGGCTACAACGTCTACCCGCGCGAGATTGAAGAGGTGCTGTACGCGCACCCCGCAATCCGCGAAGCCGCGGTCATCGGCAAACCCGACTCGCGGCTCGGCGAGGAGGTAGTCGCTGTGGTCGTGCTCGACGATGGCGCCAGCCTCAGCGCAGCAGAGATCATCTCCTACTGTCGCGAGCGGCTCGCCGCCTACAAGTACCCGCGCGAAGTCAGGTTCCTGCCGCAACTGCCCAAAGGTCCGTCCGGCAAGATTCTGAAGACCGAGCTGCGTGGTAGCTAGGGATAGGGGTCGCCGGCTGTTTCGTAGGTGCGGCCGCTGGGTGTTCGCCAGGTCATCTGTCCTGGCCGGGGTTGCTCGAGGTGCCAGCCGGGTGCTTGCTTGGCGCGGTGATGACGTCTGCAGCACGGCGCCAAATTGCACATGCAGGTCCGGCCGCCCTTGCCGAACGCCAGGGTGTGGTCCAGATCGCAGCGAACTGCCGGGCGGCGGCAGCCTGGGTAGCAGCAGGTCCGCTGCCGGACGCAGACCAGGTGCCGCAGCGCCGCGGGCGGCTGGTAGCTGGCTGACTCGAGGGCGTGGCTGCACGGGCTGGTCTCCAGCAGCTTCAGCCGGGCGCGCAGCCCGGCGGCCCATCGCAGTACCGGCTCGCCGGCGGCGGGTCCACTGCGGGCGCAGGCGTGCGCCACGGCCCGGCCGTCCGCCCCGGTCACCGTCAGGCACCACCGGGCAGCCGGGCCGATCTGGGCGGCTAGTTCCCGGCTGACGGGCGCGTCGACCGGGCCGTGCCCGGCCACCTCGCCGGGCTGCCCGCCGCCCAGCCACGCCGACAACGGCATCGTCAGGTGCACCGTCCCCGACACCACCGGCCAGCCAGACCCGCTGCCGGCCAGCAGCGGCCCGGCATCCGTCCGGCCGGCATCCGCCGGTCCAGCGCTCAGCGGGCTGGCACCGGCCGCTGCGGCAGAACTGGCCGGCCCGGTCGCATCGGCGGACGCGCACCCGGCCGCTGGCGCGCTGGCGCCCGCTGGCGCGCTGGCGCTACGGCCCGTTAACCCAGGCAGCAGTGACTCGACCGGACGGCCGGCCAGCAGCGCGGTGAAGGCCGCGGCGCGCAGCTGACCCATGGTGCCCGCGGCGCCACGGTCGTGCAGCCAGCGAGCCAGCGCGGTGAGCCGGGCCATCGCCGCGATCACCTGCGCCGGCGGCAGCTCCCGGCCGGCCATCGCGGCGTTCCCCGACGCCTCATCCCAGCACTGCACATCCGCGTCCGCCCGCGCTTCCCGACGGCGCCGCACCGCCGCGTCCGGGTCAGCGGCCAGCACCGCCTGACGCAGCCGCGCCCGCAACTGCCCGGTCGTCCAGCCCCCGGCCCCGGCCCGGCCCAGCAGCCGTCCCGCGATCTCGCGCGCGAGTTCGTCACTGTCCAGCGCGCCCAGCTCATCAACGAACACGCACGCCTTCGCCCAGTCGATCTCCCCCCGCTCCAAAGCGGCATGCACCGCCGGAAGCCGGCCCAGCCCACGCGAGAGCGACAGCAGCCGCCCCGCCGAGCGGCCGGTCAGCGTCAGTGCCGCCGCCAGCTCATCGCCGACATGCTCGCTCAGCCGTTCGGTGCCGATGTCCTGCGACTGCGCCGCCCGGCGGCCGGCCAGCGCCAGCACCGCCGCGGCCTCCCCGGCCGCCGCCCACGAGGCCAGCCGCCGCCACCCGCAAAGCACCCCGATCAGCTCCGACTCACCCAGCTGACCGTGCCCGTCCGCGGCCGCCGCAGCTACCGCATCGGCCAGCCATGGACCCGGCGCCAGCCTGTCAAGCGCCCCGCCCGCCGCGAACCCCGCGCCGCCAGGCCCGGCCCGCAGATGATGCAAGAACCCGGCCGGAATAGCCTCCCCGTCACCGGTCCACGCGCCCGCCAGCAACTCATCCCGCACATCCGCGGGCAGGCCAGCCAGCCACGCCTGCTCATCATCAGGATCAGACTCCGGATCGCCCCAGTCGCCAGGCTCCCAGCCGGCATCTACCCACTCGCCGCACGGCCACCCCGGCCCAGCGAGATCCGGCCCAGCGAGATCCGGCCCAGCAGAGCCCGCTGCGGCGGCATCAGGCGCCAGCCCGGCGCGCCGGCGCGCCGCCGACGCCCCGAACTCGGCCTCCGGGATCCCCAGATCCAGCCCACCCGCGTCCGTCACCTCGAACTCGCCCACCAGCCTCACCGCCCTCCCCGACCGCGATCCCCGACCGCGATCCCCGACTGCGATCCCCGACCCAGGCATCAGCCTGCCGCGGCCAGCACACTGCTCCTGGCCAGCTTTCGCTCATAGTATCGAGACCAACCGACAGTTTCCCGAAGTGCGTCCGGCTGAGGTGTGTGTCTGCCTGTCAGGAGCACGACGCACTGTCAGAATGCCGGTCATGACGATCGAGCGAATTGAGGTCCAGCGAACCATCCAGGCTGACCCGGCAGCGATCTTCGCGATCCTCAGGGACCCGCAGGGTCACGTCGCAATCGACAGCTCTGGCATGCTGCAGTCTGCCGATGGCGAGCCGGTAAGCGCCGTCGGCGATAGCTTCGTTGTGCACATGGACCGCGAGTCGCTCAATGACGTCCCCGAACTCGGGCGCTACGACGTGACGGTCACGATTTCGGCCTACCAGCCCGACCGCGAGATCGCCTGGACCATACTGGGCAAGATCCGCCCGCAGATCGGGCACGTCTACGGCTACCGGCTCGAGCCGACCGCCGACGGCACCCTGGTGACCTCGTATTACGACTGGTCGCAGATTCATCCGCACTGGCGAGAGGCAGCCATCTTCCCCGTCATCTCGCAAGCTGCGCTACGGGCTACCCTCGGGATCCTGGCCAGGACAGTCGCCCGGGCGTAGGCCGATCGCCCGGGCGTAGGCGGCAGGCTCGGCCCGCTACAAACCGCAGCCGTCAGGGAGTGGGCGCGTACTCCGAAGCGAGCACGGCCATCTCGATGAAATCCTGCCAGCCGTCCGGGTAAAGCTCCGCTTCGCGGCGCACGCCCTCCTGGCGGAAGCCGCAGGCCAGATAGCAGCGGATCGCCCGGTGGTTAGCGGCCAGCACCTCAAGTTCGACACGGTGAGCGCCCAGATCGCCGAACGCCCAGTCCAGGATCAGCCGCGTCACCTGCCGGCCCAGGCCCCGCCCGCGCAGGCCGGCCACGAACAAGCCGATCGAGAAGGCCGCACGGTGCTGGTCACGGTTCACCCGCAGCCCTGCGCTGCCGATGCAATGGCCTTCGTACTCGACCGCCCAGGTGTACCCCTCCGGTCCGGTCGCCAGGAACCGCGCAGCCACCTCGTCCCTGGAGTGGTAGCGGCGACCATCCCAGTCCCGGCGCCATGACGAGCCGTAGGCGTCCTCTTCTTCGGGATCGATCGGCTCGCGCACCCGGTCCTCGATGTCGGACTCGCATCGCCCGCGCAGCAGGACGCTCTCGCCGCGCAGCACGGGAAGCGGCGGCAGCACGAGGCGGTCAGGCATCACGCCGGACACATTACGCGTTTCGCCTGGTTCGGCCAGCGCCTCGGGAGGTCACCACGACCGGCCCGTCAGGACAGCACGCGGCGGCGGAAATTGCGCAGGCCGATGGTCAGGAAGAGGACTCCGAACCCGGCGACTACCGGGAAGACGACGTACAGGTGCATATGCGGCGCCGTGGTAAACGCGGCCCGCATCCCCTCGTTGACGTAGATCAGCGGGTTGATGAGCACGATCGTCTGCAGCCAGTGCCAGCCGCCGACGGTTACCGGCGCCAGCCTGGTCCAGGAGTAGTACGTGCCGCCGAGGAACGTGATCGGCAGGATGATGAATCCGAACATCAGGCCGATGTTCCGCGGCTCGAAGCTGGTACCCAGCACAAGACCGAGTCCGGCCATCGCGACGCAGGCAAGCGGCACGAAGGTCAGGATCAGCAGCCAGTGCAGGGTCAGATGCGCGTGCACGCCGGGCGCATGCACCACCGAGGCGATCGGCAACACGATGATCGCGGACAGCACACCCTGAGCCGCGCCGGACAGCACCTTGGCGACCGCCACCAGCCAGATCGGGCACGGCGCCTGCACCCGATCCTCGATCTCCCTGGTGAAGCCGAACTCCTGCGCCATTGCCAGCGCGATCGACTGAACACCCTGGAACATCACCGAGATGCCGACGACGCCCGGCACCAGGATGGTCGCGAACGCCGATTGCTGCACCGCGCCGTGGCCGCCGATCCCCTGCCCGATTTTCGGGAAAACGTACAGGAACACGAAGCACAGCAGGAACGGCTGGATGACCGTCCGCAGCACGAACTCCCACAGATGCTTGCGGAGTACGACCAGGTCACGCAGCATCAGCGCGCCGAGCGCGGTCCAGCTCGCAGCGGCCACCGACCGGGTAGGCCCGCCGCCGATCGCCTCGGTCTGGCGCGTTCCCTGACGGGTGACGGACGTGGCCATTAGTCCCTCAGTTCCTTGCCGGTCAGGCTGATGAACACCGTCTCCAGGCTGGGCTCGGCAACAGACAAGTCGACTAGGTCATAACCGCCGCGCTCGGCGGCAAGCACGATCCGTGGTATCAGCCGTTCCCTGCCCTTAACGTGCAGTTCGAGGCCACCGTCGACGAGGCGGGTTCGGGTCACGCCGGCGACGTCCGCGGCCAGCAGTTCGGCGAGCCGCGCGGTGTCTCCGGCCGTCCTGATAGTAACGACGTTATCGGCGCCAATGCTCTGCCTGAGCGCGGCAGGGCTGTCCAGGGCAAGGATCCTGCCGTGGTCCATGATCGCCACGCGGTCGCAGAGCTGGTCGGCCTCTTCCATGTAGTGCGTGGTCAGCAGGATCGTCTGGCCCGAGCGGTGCAATTCCCCGAGCAGCTCCCATAGCGCCAGCCTGCTCTGCGGGTCAAGGCCCGCAGTGGGCTCGTCCAGGAACAGCACCGAGGGACGGTGGAAGATAGCGCGCGCCACCATCAACCGCTGCGCCATCCCGCCGGACAGCGCGTAAACCGAGGCCTTCGCCCACCGGGAGAGCTGGAACTGTGCCAGCAACTCGTCCGATAGCCGCCGGGACTCGCGCGCCCCGATGCCGAACAGCCGGCCGTGGAAGTACAGGTTCTCCCAGACGGTGAGCTGCCGGTCCAGGGTGTTCTGCTGGGAGACGATCCCGCTGAGCTGCTTGGCCAGCGCCGGGTGGGCGGCGACATCAACGCCGGCCAGCAGTGCCCGCCCCGAGGTCGGCACCACCCTGGTCGTGAGCATCCCAGCGGTCGTGGTCTTCCCGGCGCCATTAGGCCCGAGCAGGCCGAAGATCTCGCCGGCCCGGACGTCGAGGTTCAGCTTGTCGACGGCAGCGAAATCGGCGCCAGGGTAGACTTTGGTCAGCTCTTCGGTGTGAATGACGGCGGCCGGCTCGCCGCCCTGGCGGCTGGCGGCGTTCGCTGATGCAGGCGCAGTGCTGATACCCGACCTTCTTTCGTTGCACTGCGCAGGGCCTGCCGGGCGGACAAAGCCAGGTCAGAGCTGCGCAACAAGAGCTTCATGGCTATGTCAAGGCGGCTAGCTGGCGACCCGGCCACGCCGCGGCCCCGGCTATCGTCGGCCGCATGCTCACTCGGGCCGCTTCGCTGCTGCACATCGACTTCGCTCCCCGGCATCGTCAGCCTAGCTGGCATCTCGTGCTAGTCGCCGCACTGACCGCCATCGCTGGCTCGCTAGCGGCGGACGCGCTGCTCGTGGTCATCGGCCAGGCAGTGTTCCCGTCGACCAGGGGCTATATGCACTTTCAGTTTTTCGACTACGGGAGGCTCACCGTGGTCGGCGTCATCATCGCCTGTATCGGCTGGCCCGTGGTGACCAGGGTGAGCTCACAGCCGCGCTGGCTGTTCGTCCGCAGTGCCATCCTGGTCACCCTGGTCCTGTGGCTGCCCGACCTTTACATCCTCTACCGGGGCGAGCCTGGCGACGCAATCGGGGTGCTGATGCTCATGCACATAGCGATCGCCGTCGTGACCTACAACTGCCTGGTCCGGATCGCTCCGGTCCGGCCCCTCCCGGTGCCCCGCTTCCGGGCGCGGCTAGCCACGTCACGGCCGTCCATGCGGGGAGCGGGCCGACATGCCAGCCCTAGCCACAGTCACCGCGGCTAAGCCCGGCTGCGTGGCCGCCGCGCTCGGCCGGATCGCGATGCGTCCGCTTCGGGCCGGCTAGTTTTCGGCACTCCGGTTGCACGGCGGTTACGCGCAGGGCACCAGGGGCCCGCGCCCCTTCCGCGCCTGTTCGCGCGGACGTACCATTCAGGTAATGGCTGACTGGTGGTCGATCGAGGTCCTGCACTCGGAGTTCGCTGAGTTCTCTGCCTTCCAGTGGCAGCAGGCCCACGACTCCGAACTGATCGAGGCAGCGCTCACTAACGGCGCGCTCGACGGGATCTGGCATGCAGGCACCTGGGGAGTCGCCTTCGAAGTCTGCTTCCACACCGATGCGCAATGGCTGGCCTTCCGAGACCTGCCGGTGGTGCGCGCCGCCCTGGACGCGGTCCCCGACCCGGTGAACGGCCTGCTCATCTACCGCGGCCGCGGCGGAACCTCGGCGGCAGGCCACCCGCGGCGGCCGCGGCCGACGCCGAGCGCCAGCGCGATGGCCCTGCCTGAGCCGGACGAGGAGCCATACCTGGACCTGACCAGCGCCGCGCCGGATCGGGCCGACGCGCGGGCGCTCTCGCTCCGCTAGATCACCGCTCCGCTAGACCGCCGCCCCGCTAGACCACCGTCAGCGGTAGCACCGCGGTCGTGAGAGTTCGGCGGTCCGTCACCAGGACATGACGGTTCTCCAGCGGCGTCCAGCCGGGCTGCGGCCAGCCCGAGCTAGCGACAACCACGGAACTATCAGTCGCGCGGTACGCCAGGTCGAAGTAGGCCGCGACCTCATCCGGCTTGCAACCGAGAGCCTGCAGCTTGGCTTCTGGTATCCGGTCACGGTGGTACCAGCTGATCGCGTAGAGCTTGTCAGGAGATAGCAGGATCGCGTTCAGGCTGTTCGGCTCGAACACGGCGTCGATGTCGGCGGCCGCCGCCGCGATCGCCGCTACAATGTCTCCGCCGTTACTGGCCAGCCGCGACATGACGAGCAGGAAGTACCGTTCGCTGTCGGTCGTGCCAGCCAGCTTGCTCTCCCACTGCGGCGGCAGCATCTCGGGCAGCCTGTTCTGCGGATGGATAGCGCCATTGTGCGCGAACACGTACTGGCCGTACCGGAACGGGTGACTGTTGCGCTCGGTCACGCCAAGGCCGGGAGTTGCCCAGCGGAGGTGCACCAGCCCCAGGCTGGCCAGCGGATCGCGGGCCAGCTTGTCATACTCCGGCTCGCTGTCGGCGCGGAGCGGCGATTTGCGGATGCTGGGCTCGGCGCCGTTGTACCAGGCCATCCCCCACCCGTCGCCGTGCAGTGCGCACAGACCAGTGAATTCGCGGAGGCCATCGGCGCCGATCAGGTCCTCCAGCGACGCCTCATGATCCGAGCAGTAACCAAGCAGCCGGCACATGCAACCCCGTTCCCTAGAGAAATTTGCCCATCCCGCCAGCGACGTCGATGGACGCGCCGGCAATGTAGCTGGCCCGGTCACTAGCCAGGAACGTCACCAGCCCCGCGACCTCGTCAGGGCGGCCGAACCGGCCGAGCGGGACCTCGGCTTCGGCCAGCTTGCCGAAGAACTGCTCGGCCGACATGCCGGGTGCCCGCCGGCGGTGGATGTTCTGCCACTGCGGGGTCTCGACCAGGCCGATGTTGACACTGTTGACCAGGATCCCCTCCCGGCCCAGTTCGATGGACAGCGCCTTCGACAGGCTGAGGCAGGAGGCCCTGTTGACGGAGGAGGCGAGGAATGCGGGATCGGGGTAGCGCGCGTACACGGCGTTGATGTTGACTACCCGGGGCGCCTGGCTCTGCCGTAGCGGCGTCAGCGCCGCCCTGGTGCACCGGATCTGGGCAAGCAGCTTGACCTCGATGTCGGCATGCCAGTCGTCATCGGTCAAGGTGCCGAACTGCCCGGGCCTGGCCCCGCCGGCATTGTTGACCAGGATGTCCAGCCCGCCAAGGGCGGCCGTCGCGTCATCGATGAAGCTGATGACCTGGTCCGGGTCTGTCACGTCGCACGGCAGCGCGAACACGGCGCCGCCCCCGTCGGCTGCGCTCTTCGTCAATTCCGCTGCCGTCGACTCGAGCTCGGCGACATGCCGAGAGCAGATGACGACCGATGCGCCCTCGGCCATCAGATCGGCGGTGATGGCCTTGCCTAGTCCCTTCGACCCGCCGGTGACGATCGCCTTGCGGCCGGCCAGCCCGAGGTCCACCTAGGACTCGCTCCCCGCCTGCCCGGCCTGGCCTGCCGGCGTGGCCTGGCCGGCCTGCGCGACCTGGCCGGCCTGAGCGGCGGCGAGCTTTAGCAGGCTTTGCCGCGGCGGGCAGAACACGTCGATCTCCAGGCAGTGGCTGTCAGTAGTCCATGCCCCGTGCGGGACCCACGCTGGCACGACCGCGACGTCGCCCTTGCGCATGACGCGTACGTCGCCGTCCAGGTCGAAGGTGAACTCGCCATCGATAACGATGACGATCTGCTCCTCCTCGTGCACATGCCGCGGCGCTTTCGCGCCTGGCTCGAAGCTGACGAAGTTCGTCATCCCGCGCTGCCCGCTGACCGGCCGGAACCCGAGCCCGGGGAGGAACTCGACCGGGCTGATCGAGTCCACATTGACGTACCGGCCGGGACCGGCTGGCTCGCCGTGTGCCTCCGTGGTGAAGTGGCTCGCCGCATCGCCGAGCGATCCGGGGGGCTCCGGGGCGTCGTCCCGCCGGGCAGGCACGGTACTCATTGTTCCTCCAGGGCAGTTCTGAGCACCCCGCCGATCCGGTGGATGCCCTCCTCGATCAACTCGTTAGCCACCCGGCTGTAAGCGAGGCGGATCTGCGCCGCGCCCTCGTCACCGGGGTAGAAGGGCCGGCCTGGTACATAGGCGACTTTTCGCGCTCGCGCCGCGGCGGACAAGGCCACGGTATCCACACCGTCGGGGGCGGTGACCCAGATGTAGAAGCCGCCCTGCGGTGTAGTCCATGTCGTGCCCTCCGGCATGTGCGCGGTCAGCGCCTGGTCCATCAGGGCGGCGCGGCGCGCATACAGCGCACGAGAGGCGACGATCTGACGTTCCATGTGCCCGCCGCGGCCATACTCCTCCAGCATCCGCTGACCAAGAGCGCCCGAGCACTGATCGGAGTTCTGCTTGGCCACCACCAGCCGGCTGATGATCTCGGCCGGCCCTGCCGCCCAGCCCATCCGGAAGCCCGGGCAGAAGATCTTGGAGAACGTCCCGGCCTGCAGCACGACATCTGGCGCCATCGACCACAGGCTGTCTGGCGGCGGCTGGTCGAAGTGGAGATCCCGGTAGGCGACGTCCTCGAGGATCAGGAACCCGTACCGCCGGGCCAGCGCGATCAGCTCACTCCGGCGGGACGCGCCCATCGTCAGCCCGGTCGGATTCTGGAAATCCGGGATCGTGTACAAGATCTTCGGTCGCAGGCCAGCGGCCAGCTGATCGGCGAGCACGTCGGTTCGCAACCCGTCACTGTCGACCGGCACGCCCCGCACGTCAGCCTCGTAGCCGCGGAACGCCATGATCGCGCCCAGGTAGGTCGGCGCCTCCACCACGACCGCGTCCCCGGCATCCAGGTAGCTCTTGGCGACCAACTCCATGCAGTCGATGCCGCCGCTGGTGACCATCAACTCCGACGGGCCCGGCGTGCGGCCCTGGAGCGCAGCCAGCCGGCCGGCCACGTAGTCGCGCACCCCCGCGATGCCCTCGGTCGCCGAGTACTGCAGGGCAACACCCGGGTCCTGCGTGATCAGGCGGGCCGCTATGTCCGCGAGCACTGGCGCGGGAAACGTGGCCGGATCGGGGAACCCGCCTGAAAACGTGATGACGTCGGACGCCCCGGCGAGCGCGAGAATCGCGGTGATCTCGCCGCCCCCGAGTGACTTCGTGCGCTTGGCCAAAGCGGCGTCCCAGTCACGCGCAGTGCCGCCTGCAGCCGTGCCAGGCAGGCTGATGTGGCGCTGGTCCATTGCTGCGGTCATTAGCGCTTCCGTATCTTGACAGCCGATTTTGCAAATGTAAGAATTTCTCACCGCGTGCTTTACAGAAGCAGCGGCGGTATCAGCCAGCATAACTCAAGTTACTCGGCATCACGAACGGTCGGCTGGCATATGGCAACTGTCTCAGCGCCCTTCGCGAGGCTGGCCGAAGTCACCCTGGCCGCCCGCCCGAAGGTTGAGGTAGACGACATCGACCTAGCCCTGCTACGCGCACTGGCGAACGACGCTCGCCAGTCACAGCGTGCGCTGGCCAGGCAAGTCGAGATGTCGCCTCCCGCGGTGGCTGACCGGATTGCCCGATTGGAGCGCCTGGGCGCAATCAGGGGTTACCGGGTCGATGTCGACTGGGCGGCCCTCGGATACCCGGTCGTCGTCTATATCGCGGTCACGGCCGGCCCCGGCATGGACCTCAGCGAGATCATTAAAGCGATCCGGGCGCTGCCAGAGGCTGAGGGCATGAGCGTGGTGACCGGCGGCCTGGATCTGCTAGTCCGGCTGCGCGTCCGGGATCACGCGCACCTGCGTGAGCTGCTGCTCGCCGAGATCTTCCAGATCAGCGGCGTACAGCGGACCGAGACGTACCTGTCCCTTGCTGACGTCGAGCCCGGCAACTTCACCGCCGCGATGCTGGCACAGATGAGCCAGCGTCGCGGTGCCCCCGAGAAGACCTGATCCGGTGCCCGGCGCCGGCAGGCTTGGCTTCCCGGTGTCTGGCCGACTCAGACACAACTGCATCGGAGGACAGCCACGTGACAAGCAGCAGCCCGGCCGCGGGTCGGCCATCGGGTTCTGGGGTCCCCCCAGGGCGTACTGACGCGCACGGCGTTGGCCAGCCAGGATTCGTCGCGCGCAACGGCCTGTATACGCCGGAGCAGGCCGCAATGGCGGCCGAGGTCGCCGGTCAGATCCGCGCGCTGGACCTCCGCACCGTCCGGCTGGTGGTCGTGGATCAGCACGGCATGCCCCGCGCTAAGTCGTTGTCGCCCGAGGTGGCCATCGCCGCGATGTCCAACGGCCTGGACTTCTCCGGTGCGATCTACAGTCTTGACACTGGCAACCAGGTGTTCGTGCCGGCCTTCGCTGCCGGCGGCGGGTTCGGCATCGCGGAGTTCACCGGTTTCCCGGATGTCGTGCTCGTACCCGATCCGGCCACGTTCCGCGTGCTGCCCTGGGCCGACCGGACCGGATGGATGCTGTGCGACACGTACTTCTCCAGTGGCCAGCCAGTGCCGCTGGATGGCCGCGGGCTGATGCGGCGCATGCTGTCCGAGCTCGGCGACGCCGGCTTCGATTACCTGGCCGGGATCGAGATCGAGTACTACATCGTCAAGCTCGACTCCGAGCACATCGCACCGCAGGACGCCGGCTTCACCGCGCCGCCTCCTGCGGTCAGCGTCTTCGAGCGCGGCTACCAGTACCTGTCGGAGGTACGGCTGGACAGCGTTTCGAGCACGCTGGAGGCGATCCGCGATGGCCTCGCGGCCGTCGGGCTCCCGCCCCGCTCGATGGAGGATGAGTGGGGGCCCGGCCAGATCGAGTTCAGCTTCAGCCCGATCGGCGGGCTGGCAGCAGCCGACGCGGTGGTGTTGTTCAGGTCCGCCGTCAAGCAGATCTGCCAGCGCCGCGGGCTGCTGGCGACGTTCATGTGCGTACCTGCGCTGCCGAACTTCTTCCCGTCGGGCTGGCACCTGCACGAGTCGCTGATCTCGCGGCAGGACGGGCGGAACGAGTTCGCCAGCGACGACGACTACCTGTCGCTGACCGGACGGCAGTTCGTCGCCGGGTTGCTCGAGCACGCGCTGCCGATGAGCGTGTTCGCCACACCGACGGTCAACGGCTACAAGCGCTTCCGGCCATACTCCTTCGCGCCCGACCGGGTGTGCTGGGCACTGGAGAACCGAGGGGCGCTGGTCCGCGTTCAGGGTGCGCCCGGCGACGCGAACAGCCACGTAGAGATGCGGATCGGCGAGCCGGCCGCCAACCCGTACTTGTACATGGCGGCGAACATCGCCGCCGGGCTCGACGGCATCCGCCGCGCGCTCGACCCGCCGCCGCCGGTCGAGGCCGACCCGTACGCCACGCAGAACACGCCCCTTCCGGCGTCCCTCGACAACGCGGTTGGCGTGCTCGATCAAGACGAGTTCTTCCGCAAGGCGTTCGGCGACATCCTGGTCGACTACCTGCTGCAAATGAAGCGCGCCGAGGTGGCCCGCTACAACGCGGCCATCGCGGAGAACCCGCCACCGGAAGGACAGAACATCAGCGACTGGGAGATGCGCGAGTACTTCGAGTTCTTCTGAACCGAAGCCCGGCAGGCCGGCCCGTCCGGCTTTCGATGGTGACCGCCCGGGCCTTTCGAAGGAGGCCAACATGTCATCTACCTCTCATCAGTACCGGCGCGAACTCGGCCTGTGGAGCGTCGTGTTCCTGGCTACCGGGGCGATTCTCGGCCCCGCGGTCGGCTTCACCCCAGTCTCGGTTCTCGCCCTCGCCGGGCCGTCAGGGATCATCTCGTGGGTGATTGCCCTGCTGCTGATCCTGGCGGTGGCGATGGCCTACGTGGAGCTCGGCACCATGTGGCCGCGGGCCGGCGGCGTCGCCTACTACCCGGCTCGTAGCAGCGGGCCCATCGTGGGCGTGCTGAACGCCTGGGGATCGTTCATCGGATACGCGCTGGCAGTGCCATCTATCTGCGTCGCGTTCACCGAGTACCTCGCTTACTGGTTCCCTGGCCTGTACACGGGCACCAAGCTGACAACGGCCGGCATCCTCACCACGCTGCTCATCCTGGTAGCTGTCGCGATCATCAACTGGCTGCGGATCAGGTACATGGGGCAGATCAACAACGTGCTGACGATCGCCACGATCGTCGGCCTCGTCGTCTTGATCCTGGCGCTGCTGACCCAGTTCCACCCGCATAACTTCTCGCATTTCGGCGGCTTCGCCCCGATGGGCTACAGCGGGGTGTTCCTGGCCATCTCGGCCACGATCTACGGCTACGGCGGATTCCGCCAGCCGATCGACTACGCCGAGGAAGTCCGCGATCCAGGAAAGGTCATCCCCAAGGCCGTCTTCATCACCCTTTTCATCACCATGGTCATCTACGCGCTGGAGAGCCTGGCGGTCAACGGTGCGATCAACTTCGGCGCCATGCACGTGAAAGCGGGCGACTGGGCCGGGCTGAACAGCCTGGCGTTCCCCTTGACCAGCGTCTCCGACGGTGTGGCGCTGGCCACGATCGGCCTGATCGCCCTGGTAGTCACGCTGATCGCCACCTTCAAGGACGGCTACATCTACTACGGGGGGTGCTCACGGGTAGGCCACACGCTCTCCAAGCACGACCGCTACCTGCCAATGGCGTTCACCAGGCTGAGCGCGGACGGCATCCCGTGGGTCTCCAACATCCTGGTGCTGGTCGTCTCGGCCATCTACATTGTGCTGCTGCCCGCGTTCACCTCGCTGTTCCCGCTGGTGGCGAGTGCGCTCCTGCTCTCCTACGCCCCCGGCCCGCTGGCGCTGGCGATCTTCCGGCGCAAGAACCCGGACGAGCCGCGGCCCTACCGGCTCCCTGCCTACAAGGTGCTCGCGCCGTGGGCCTTCACCGTCAGCAGCGTGATGATCTACTGGGCGGGCTGGCACTCGGTGCGCGTGCTCATCCCCTCCGTGGCCGTCGGACTGTTGCTGCTGTTCTTCTACGTCCCGCATCGCAGGCTCACCGCGCACGACGTCAAGTGGGGCATCTGGATGCCGGCCTACCTCGGGTCTATCGTGCTGTTCTCCTACCTGGGCAGCGCCCAGTTCGGCGGCTCCGGAATCATCCCGTTCCCCTGGGACACCGTGGTCTTCGCCGCCATGTCGCTGATCTTCTACTTCATCGGCTACTACTGCGGCCTCCGGTACTCCGGAGACGGAGTGTTCGACGTCGAGATGGCGAAGGTGCCGGCCGAAGCCGAGGGCTCGTGACGGCTGACTGACCACCGAGGAGATCCACGATGACCTTGCAGCACATCGTGCTGTTCAGCTTTCCGCGCGAACTGTCCGCGGCAGAGGCGACGCAGATGCGGGACATGGTGGCGTCATGGCCGGGCGAGATCGGCCTGATGACAAAATGCCGCCTGGGCACCGACCTGACCGGTGCCCGCAACCGCGGCTACGCCTACCTGCTGTACACCGAGTTCGCGGACGTGGCGACCATGAACGCCTACCGGGCACATCCGGTGCACGTGACGTTCATGGACTGGCTCGCGCAGCACGACTGCACCCCGCTTGCCTTCGACTACCTGCTGGATGAGCACACCGTGCTCATGCCGGAGGAGCACACCGTGCTCATGCCGGAGCATGGGCCAGGCTAACGGAGGCCAGAACCGCGGCAGCCGGCTGCGGGCAGGGCCTAACACGGCGCGCTCGTGACGCGGCCGGTACCAGATCGACGGGCAGCTGTCTTCTCGGCACCGGACCCACAGGTGACCAAGCACACCGTGGGTCCGGGTGCTCGGGCAGTCACATGGCATCCAGCCCACCGTGACGCGCCCCGGTGCCCACGGATGACCTGCCGGGCACTGCAACGGATAGCACCACCACTCCGGACGGACGACCGTGCTCATCCCATTAGTAGAACACAGTTTCGATTCGCGTGCACGACGCGACCGTCAACAAGGCGGGCGCGCGGCCCGCCGGAGGCGGCAGGTTCTAGGCTGCCGGCTATGACGGAGCCGCCGAGAACCGATCCCCCGGACGAGCGCTTCGAGATACTCGGGCAGGTTGTCGAGCGGGCCGCGGTGCTGGAGATCGCCTTGCGGATGAGCTTCTGCACGCTCGTCGGCGGCGCCTACGCCGCGGTGGTCGCAAGCAGTCAGGAGACGCACTGGCTCATCGAGAACTGTGACGCGGTAGCGCGCCACCATGCGGAGCTGCCCGTCGCCCAGCGAGATGCGATCCGGACTGCGCTGCATGCCTGCCGCGAAGCCAACCGCGACCGGAACATGCTGGTGCACGAAGCCTGGGGCAACGAAGCTCACGGCGCGCCCGCCGCGCTGCAGAGCCTGCGGCGCAGTTACCAGGTCGCCGGCCGGAAGTGGACGGTGCCGCAGATCCGGGCCGCGGCGGAAGCGATCTCCAGCGCGCAGCAGGCACTGCTGGCTGCTGTCGAGGATGCTTTCGGCCCCGGCTGCCTGGAAGCCGCCGGGCAACTGCTCGCTGAAGCGGCAGCCGAGCGGCGCGGTTAGCACCGCGCCTGACAGCCGAGCGCTAGCGGCGGCGGGCGCGGGGCGGCTGGCACACTACCGAGCATGCAAACGACCGTTGCCGATCATCCGCTCGTCGCGCACAAGCTCACCGCGCTGCGTGACCGCGGCACCGACACCCCGACCTTCAGGCGACTTGCGTACGAGCTGACCACGTTGCTCGGATACGAGGCAACGAGGAACGTGCGGGTCGAGCCCGTCCAGATGGTCACGCCTGTGGCGCCAGCCGACGGCGTGCGGCTGGCCAGGCCGGTCCCGTTGCTGGTACCGATCCTCCGGGCCGGAATCGGGATGCTTGATGGTCTCGCCAGCCTGCTGCCGCGCGCGGACATCGGCTTCGCCGGGCTCGTCAGGAACGAGGAAACGCTGATTGCCTCGACCTACGCGACACGGCTGCCGGCCGACCTGACCGGACGGGACACGTTCATCCTGGATCCGATGCTGGCCACCGGCGGGTCGATGGAGACGGTCATCACGATGATGCTCGATCGCAACGCCGCGACAGTCACGGCGATCTGCCTGGTAGCAGCGCCGGAAGGGCTGGCCAGGCTGGCCGCCGGCTTCCAGGATGGCAGCGTCCCGGTTCAGGTGGTGACCGGCGCCGTCGACGCCGGGCTCAACGACAAGGGCTACATCGTGCCCGGCCTGGGCGATGCCGGCGACCGGCTATTCGGCAGCATCTAGGCGTGCGCGGCCGGCCAGCGAGCCGCAGGCAGTCATCGGCCGCAGGCTGTCGGCAGCGGGCGACTGGCGCTATTGTCCTGTTAGTCCCGCCCGCGGCTAGCCGGAGGGCGGATCTGCCTGACTCACCCGGAGGTTACTGGCGTGCGCACCTTTGCCAACCTGGACGAGTTCGTCGCGGTCAAGGGCGAGAGCCTCGGTTTCAGCGAGTGGCACAAGATCACCCAGGAGCAGGTGAATGCCTTCGCCGACGCCACTGGAGATCACCAGTGGATTCACGTTGACCTCGAGCGCGCGGCGCGCGGCCCCTTCGGCGGAACGATCGCCCACGGCTATCTGACCGTGTCGCTGCTGCCGATCCTGTCGATGGAGATCTTCCGGATCGAGAACCTGACCATGGGCATCAACTACGGCCTGGACCGGGTCCGCTTCCCATCGCCGGTGCTGACCGGCTCGTCCATCCGGGCCGAGGCGACGCTGACCGACGTCAAGGAGACCCATCTCGGCTCACTCGCGCACGTGCGGATGCGGGTTGAGGTCGAGGGCCAGGAGAAGGCGGCCTGCGTAGCTGACACGCTGTCGCTGTTCGTGGCCTGACGCCGCTCGGCGACGTCCTTGTGCATCGCCTAGGGCGCGGGTGCCTAGCGCCCCGGTCTCACTGCCGTCGCTGATTCCCGAACAGCAACGGCAGCAGCCACTGTCCGCATCGCTGCAGGAGGCGCGGCCCGGCCGGCACGCTGGCCAGCAGCGGCGAGTAGTGCAGGAACGTGTATCCGAGCCGACGGGCAAGGACGCCGTCGGTCGCAGGCTGGTCACCGATGACAATCCCGGGCCGGGGCAGGTTGCGGTACGGCGCTGTGTTAAGCGGCTTGCGGGCAGACGGCAGGTAGATCACGCGGACGCCAGCGCCGGACGGAGTGCCGGACAACCGCCGGGCCGAATTGGTGGCGAAGCACACCACCTCTACCGGCGGAATCGCGGCAACCTGGGCGAGCACGGCCGCGACTCCCTGGTCGAGATGTTCCTGGCTGGTGTCCCAGAATGCGACTAGCGGTTCCACGTCGATGACGACGGTTCTCGCCGACAGATCTGCGGCCCAGCGCAGCAGGTCCCGCCAGTCCGACACGCGCGCGTAGCCGACCCGCACTACGGCTACCGGGCGAGTTGTCTCAGCCGCGCCCAGTCCATCGGCGGCTTCGCCAGGCTGGCACCTGGCCGGTGCCGTGGCACCCGCACGCGGAGCGCGCCGGGACGGACTGCGCACAGCACCGGCGTGGGCATCGACAGCGCCTCGCCGTCTACCCCGACCGAGACTTCGGGACGGACAGCAGTGATCTCGACCTTAGTCGCGGTCAGCAGGTTCAGGCCGCCCGCCCGCCTGCCGCCCAGCAGGCTGGCTGCCTGCCGCGCGCTACTCACATAGACGCCGACCACGCCGAGGATGCCGCGATCAAGCCGCGGCCGGCGGCTGAGCCCCGCGATGTCCCCGCTTCCGTACGGGTTGTTGGCCACCAGCAGCGCTTGCGGCGCACCGAGCTCGACGCCATCCGCTCGCGCCCTGAGCCGTGGCCCGCGGTGCTCCTCGAGCAAGCCCGGCAGCACGTCAAGCGTCGTGCCCAGCTTGTCGTCGCGGTATTCGGGAGTCTGGACCACGTCGGCATAGGCACCGAACGATGCGTTATTCACGAACGTCCGGGAGCCGATCGTGCCCAGATCTACGCGCAGTTCGACGGCGTCCCGCAACGCTTCAAGGCACGCCGAAGGATCGTCACGGTCCAGCCCGAGATCCAGCGCGAAGTGATTACGAGTACCAGCCGTGATCACCATGAACGGGATACCGTGCTCGGCCGCCACGCCGGCTACCAGCGCTTGCGTGCCGTCACCGCCGGCAACGCCGAGCAGATCGGCGCCGTCCGCGGCCGCCTTCTCAGCCACCGCGGTGACGTCGACTGGCTCGGGCCCAGCCATGAGAAAGACCTCGGCGCCAAGATCCTCGGCTTTGCGCTTGAGGTCGAACCTGTCCACCTTCCCGCCACCGGACTTCGGGTTCATGATCAGGAACGGATGCCGGACCGGGCGGGCAGGACATTCGGGCATCCGGTCGCCGGTCCGGCCGCGGGCCAGCGCGGACCGTGCCGTAACCCCCGCGAGCAGCCAGCTGGCAGCCGCCGCGAGCGCCACCCAGAGCAGCCCGGCGAACGCATAGAGAGCGATGACGGCAACCGGCGCGGCGACGAAGGCGGCCAGTGCCAGCCAGCGCAGTGAGCCTCGCCGCGACAGGAACGCATACGCCGCGGCGAGGCTCACGGCAGCCGCCGCCACGCCGACGCCCAGCATCGCGATGCTCTTCAGCCCGGCAAAGACCGCTGGTATCGCGACAGCAACCGCAACGAGCACCAAGCTCAGCCGGGCGAGCCAGCGCTGCGCGGCGTCAGCCCCGGCAACCGTCTCCTGCTCAGCGGATCCGGCCTGTCCGTACGCGCCCACGACGTACCCGCTTCTCACTCCGTGCCCGGGGATTGCAGCAGTGTCGGCACACTGTCGATTCTGCACAGCACGGCAGGGGCCGAGCCTCATCCGCGCCGGGTGATCGGCTGCCGGCCACTGCGCTAGTGCGCCCGCAAACCGGGCCGAACCGAAGCCTGCGACGGGAAACGGGCCGGATGCGGGCCAGCCCGGAGTCAGCCTGCGGCGGCCTCGCTGGTTCCGGCCCTCGTCGCCGGCTCCGGGCGCGCCCGGCTGGCTTCCGGATGCGCGACGCTCGTCGTGAGCGCCTGCTCGGCTGCGTCAACGACGCCGAGATCAGCCCGGACATGGAGCTCAGCCGCGGTGATCAGCAGGGCCACGACGTCCGACGGCGACTGAGTCCTGGCTTCGGCAAGGCCGCGCAGCTCCCGCAGCAGGTGCGCCCGCTGGCGACGCAGTACGCCATCGAGGGTCTGCTGGTCCCCGGCCTGCGCGGCAGCCATCAGCTTGAGGAAGAAGTCATCCCGGTAACCGCGCTGGCGGGCGCTCGGCTCGGCCAGCCACCGGTCCAGCTCTTCGCGCCCGGCCGGGGTCAGGTGGTGAACGACACGGTCGGGCTTGACCTGCTGCGGCTGCCGCTCCGACTCGATCAGCCCGTCCCGGCTGAGCCGGTCGAGTATCTGATACAGATGCCCGATGTTCAGGCCGCCCCACTGGTCGCCGACGGCCTGCTCGAAGCTGCTCTTCAGCTCGTAGCCGTGAGCCGGCTTGTCTGCCAGCAAGGCGAGTACCGCGTGATGCAGGGGCATGTGTCGTCAGTCCCCGGTCGAGGAGTCTCGTAACGAAACGATTTCATCTTGCATTGTCGCTAGCTAACCAGACGCCGCATGGTCTTGCATTGTCACTAGGTATAGGGTCACATTAACTCATCTGCTGTGCCGCCTGCCCGCCGCCCACCTGCTCGCCGAGGAGTAACCAGATGACTGATCCGGCTGGCGGCCATGCTGCGATCGAGTTGCGCGGCATCTGCAAGAGTTACGGGATCGGCAACGACCGGCAGGTCCGCGCTGCCCACGACGTCAGCCTGAGCATCGGCGCGGGCGGGTTCGTCGCGCTGACCGGCGCGTCCGGTTCCGGCAAGTCCACCCTGCTGCACCTGATCGGCGCGATCGAGCGCCCGGACTCCGGCAGGGTCATCGCGGCCGGCACGGATGTCACCGCGCTGCGCGGCGCCGCGCTGGCGGCCTACCGGCGCACGGCGGGCTTTGTCTTCCAGCGTTACAACCTGCTCCCCGCGCTCACCGCGCTGGACAACGTCATCGCGCCGCTGCTGCCCTACCGGACAGCCTTCAGCAAACGCGAACGCGGCAGGGAACTGCTGTCCGCTGTCGGCCTGGCCGGCCGCGAGCAGTCGCTGCCGGCCAGGATGTCCGGTGGCGAGCAGCAGCGGGTCGCCATCGCCAGGGCGCTGATCAACACCCCCGCGCTGCTGCTGGCCGACGAGCCGACCGGCAACCTGGACTCGGCGAACGCCGCCGAGATCCTGCAACTGCTGGCCACGCTGCGCCAGCAGCGGGCGATGACGATCATCCTGGCCACCCACGACCCCCAGATCGCCGCCCGCGCCGAACGGCTGATCAGGCTCCGCGACGGGGCCGTCATCGACGACATCATGCTGACCGGCGGCTACCCGGCCGATGACATCATCCGGCGCGTCGGGCAACTCGGCTGAGAGCGCGCGGCGATGGCACGGCTGGCCTGGTCACAACTGCGCTTCCGGACAACCCGCGCGATCGCGCTGCTGATCGGGCTGCTGCTGGCAACGACCGCGTTCACCGTGCTGACCGCGGCATCACGAACCGCGCAACTACGCACCACCGGCACCGTGTCGGCGCACTTCGCCGCCGCCTACGACATCCTGGTCCGGCCCAGGGGATCAAGGACCACGCTCGAAACCCAGACCGGCACCGTCCAGCCGAACTTCCTGTCCGGCATCTACGGCGGCATCACCATGGCCCAATACCACCAGATCGCCAGCCTGCCCGGCGTGTCCGTGGCCGCCCCCATCGCCATGATCGGCTACACCGAGTTCGTCGCGGACATCCCGGTGACGGTTCCTGCCGCTGACTATCACCGGCCCGGCCACCAGCTCTACCGGATCAGCACGACCTGGGTGAGCCAGGCTGGGCGCACCCGGATCACCCAGCCACCGTCCTACCTCTACGTGACCCCGAACCGGCTTCGGTTCGACCTGCAGCGGAACAACAGCCCCCTGGTGGAGGATCTGCCGGGCGGCGGCGTGGCAAGCGTCTGCCCTTCGCTCGGGGCGCCCCCGACCGCGAACCCGTTCGGCATCGCCGCGCAATCCGCCGTGGACTGCTGGTCCAAGGCCGATGGCTACGGAGCCGGGCTGCCCGGCCTGGCCGGGGCGAGCAATGCCCGGCCCGGTGCGGCGCACTACTACGTGCGCTGGGAGGTTCCCCTGCTGATCGCCGCGATCGACCCGGTGGCCGAGGCGAAGCTGGACGGGCTGAACCACGCGCTGGTCTCCGGCCGGTACCTAGGCGAGAAGTCGGGCGCCCGGACAGACTCGGCCGGGCTCACCGAGTTCCCGGTCCTCGCCGCCTCGTCGCCGGGCATGGACGAGTACGCGGTGACCGAGCTGCAGCAGCTCGCCACGCCCGCGGCGCCGCCGGACATGAGCGTGACCTGGATGGCCCGGGAGGCAACGGCGCCGGCCACGACGGTCGCGACCACCCGGATCACTGCAGCACGGGCATACCGGCAGGTTTACGATAATTTCACCGAGACCACCCTTCAGGGGAACGTCGCCGGAGTCTCCCCGCTCTGGGGATACTGGACCGCCGGAACGGTGAGCTACCGCCGCGCTGCCCCCGGTGTGCTCGTTCCGCAGCAGGTGCGCAACCCGGCGTCGGTCTGGTACACGGGCGGCATCCAGGCGCCGCCGATGGACAACGAGGACGTCCAGTACCGCGCTCTGGCTGTGCACGCGACCACGCTCGACCTCGGCCAGCCGCATCAGGCGACTCCGGGGCAACATGAGGCCTATGCCCGCGTGGTGGGCACGTTCGACGCGGCCCGGATCCGGTCGTTCGATCCGCTGTCGCAACTGCCGCTTGGCCCGTACCAGCCGGTGGCCGCGGCGCCGGCGAGCGCGGCCAGCCGGCACGCGCTGCACGGGCAGGACCTGCTGCCCAACCAGAACCTCGGCGGGTACGTCACTCAGCCGGTGGACCTTGTCACCACCCTGTCCGCGCTGCCCGCGCTGGAGTCTTCCTACTACGGTGACGCCGCCCGCGCTGCCGATCCGATCAGCGTGATCCGGGTGCGGGTGGCGGGGGTGACCGGGCCGAACGCGGTGTCGCTGGAACGGATCCGCGAGGTAGCCCAGCAGGTCGCGGTGCGCACGCACCTGGCAGTCGACATCGTGGCAGGCTCCTCCCCGCAGCCGACCACGATTGACCTGCCCGCCGGGAAGTTCGGCCAGCCGGCCCTGACACTGTCCGAAGGCTGGGTGAAAAAAGGCGTTGCCGTCGCGATCCTCACCGCGATCGACAAGAACAGCCTGGTGCTGTTCCTGCTCATCCTGGTCGTCTGCGTCCTGTTCGTGGCCAACTCCGCCGCAGCGGCAGTACGCGCCCGCCGCCGGGAACTCGGCGTGCTGGCCTGCCTGGGCTGGACCAGGCCCCGGCTGTTCACCGCGGTACTCGGCGAACTGGCAGCCATCGGCCTGACCGCAGGGATACTCGGCGCCGCCGCGGCCCTGCCGCTCTCCTCCGCGCTCGGCCTGCACGCCTCACCGGGGCGGGCGGCGCTGGCCGTGCCGATCGCCGTCGCCGTCGCCGTCACCGCCGGGGTAGCGCCGGCCTGGCTCGCCGCCACCGCCGAGCCCGTCGCCTCAGTCCGCCCGGCAGTACTGGCCGTCCGCCGCGCCCGCCAGCCCGGCGGCATTACCGCACTGGCAGCCGTCAACGTGCTGCGCACCCCCGGCCGCGCGCTCGTCGGCGCGATCAGCCTGGCCATCGGCATCACCGCGCTGACCGTGCTCGCCGCCCTCACCTTCGCCTTCCGCGGCGTCGTCGTCGGCTCGCTGCTCGGCAACGCCGTCGCGGTCCAGGTCCGCGGCGTCGACTACATCGCCGTCGTGGCCACCGTCGCGCTCGGCGTACTAGCCGTCGCCGACGTCATCTTCCTCAACATCCGGGAACGCGCCGCCGAACTCGCCGCCATCCGCGCATTCGGCTGGCCCGAGTCCGCGCTCAGCCGGCTGGTCGTCACCGAAGGCACCATCATCGGCCTCACCGGATCGGCAGCCGGAGCCGCCCTCGGCCTCGCCGCCGCCTCGATCTTCGCCGGCCAGCTACCTGCCACCCTCTACCTGGTCGCCGCCACCGCCGTGGCAGCCGGCGTCCTGATCACCGCCACCGCCGCACTCCTGCCAGCCCGGGCACTACGTCGCCTGCCCGCCGCCCACCTGCTCGCCGAGGAGTAACCAGCGCGACCGCTACCCTAGGCCAGCATGACCCTTGATCCGTTTGCGGCCGCCGCGGCAAGTGCCGCGCAACTCGCCCAGCTGACCGGCAAGTCCCGCCATGACGTGGCGGTCGTGCTCGGCTCCGGCTGGTCAGCCGCGGCCGGCGCACTCGGCCCGGCGGATGCCGAGCTCACCTTCGCCGACTTTGGCGGCCTGCCCGCGCCTACGGTTGCCGGTCACGAGCCGCTCGTCCGGTCCGTCGGCATCGGCGGGCGCGACGCGCTGGTCTTCCTCGGCCGCGCGCACTTGTACGAAGGGCACTCCCCCGACACGGTCGTGCACGGCGTCCGCACCGCGGTCGCGGCCGGCTGCCAGACGGTCGTGCTGACCAACGCGGCCGGGGCCATCGACCTCCGTCTGCAGCCCGGTCAGCCGGTGCTGATCAGCGACCAGCTCAACCTGACCGGCGTCTCCCCGCTGACCGGCCCACCGCCGCCCGATGGCTACCCGTCCAGGTTCACCGACCTGACCGCGCTGTATCCGGCCGCGCTGCGGGCGGCGGCACGGGCGCACCGGCCGGACCTGGCCGAGGCTGTGTACGCGGGGCTGCCCGGCCCTCAGTACGAGACCCCGGCAGAGATCCGCATGCTTGCCGCGGCCGGCGCCGGGCTGGTCGGCATGTCCACCGTGCTGGAGGCGATCGCGGCGAAGCACCTCGGCGCAGCAGTCCTCGGTATCTCGCTGGTCACTAACCTGGCAGCCGGGCTGTCGGCGCAGCCGATCGAGCACGCCGAGGTGGTGTCGGCGGGCGCCCGAGCCGCCGCGTCACTGGGCGAGTTGCTCGCGTCGATCATCGGCGGCTTGCGCTGATGACGATTGCGGCCGGCCTCCGCGAGGAGATACTGGCCTGGATCGCGGCCGACGTCAGCGAGCAGGACAAGGCCGAGCTCACCGCGCTGCTCGCCGACGACTCGCCGGCTGCGGCGGCAGAGCTCGCCAGCAGGTTCGCCGGGCGGCTGCGCTTCGGCCCGGACGGCCTTCGCGGGCCTGCCGCGGCCGGGCCGAGCCGGATGAACCGCGCGACAGTGACGACCACGAGCGCAGCGGTGGCCGGCTGGCTGCTGGACCGCGCACCAGGTGCAGCCGCTGCGGGCATCGTGATCGGCCGGGACGCAGCACGCCTCAGCGCAGCGTTCGCCGCGCAGGCCGCCGCTGTTTTCGCCGGCGCAGGCATCCGTGTGCACCTGCTGCCGGGTGGCCAGCCAACCCCGTTCCTGTCCTTCGCCGTTCGGTTCTTCGGCGCCGTCGCCGGCGTCATGATCACCGCCGGCCCCGGCCCGGCCGCGGACAGCCGCTATCGGGTGTACGACGGGGCCGGTCTGCACCTCGCGCCGCCTGCCGACGCCGACATCGACGCGGCGCTGACCGTGCTCGGGCCGCTTCCCGGCATCGCGATCGCGCCATCCGGCAGTCCGCTGATCACCGCGCACGGCGACGAGGGAGCGCAGGCATACCTCGACTCGGTCCGCGCGACGGCGGGCGAGGCGCCGCCGAGCGCTGCCTGGCTCCGGTTCGCCTACACGCCGCTGCACGGGGTGGCCGGAGCGCTGGCGCTGCGTGCGTTCGAGCAGGGCGGCTACCCTGCACCCGATGTGGTCGCGGCGCAATTGCAACCCGATCCGGACTTCCCGTCCCTGCCGGTCCCCGATCTGGCGCAGCCGGGCGCGCTCGATCTCGCGATCGCGCTGGCGCGGCGGTCGTCCTGCGACCTGGTCCTGGCAACCGACCCGGACGGCGGCCGGCTGGCAGTCGCGGTGCCGGACCCGGCCGCGCCCGGCGGCTACCGGCAGCTCACTGCCGATCAGCTTGGCGCGCTGCTGGGCGCGTTCGTACTCGGCAGGATGGCAGCCGAGCCAGGCATCGTCATGTCGCAGCAGCTTGTCGTCAGCACTGTCGTCTGCGGCTCACTGCTGTCGAAGATCGCGGCCGCGGCCGGAGCCCGGCACGTGCTGGCCCCAACTGGGTCGGAACGCCTGGTCCGCGCCGCTGACCTGCGACAGGATGCGCGGTTCGCGTTCGGCTATTCGGAGGAAGCGAGCTACGCCCTTGGCGGGGCGGCGCGGGACTGCGATGGCATCTGCGCCGCGCTAGCGGTCCTCCGGCTGGCCGCCATAGCCAGGTCCGTGGGCGAGTCGCTCCAGGATGCCTATGACGCGCTTGAGGCTGCGCACGGCGTGCACCTGACCGCCCGGCTAGCCCGGCCGGACCTGGCCGCGGTCGACGTGATGTCCCGGCTGCGCGCAACCGGCCCGGCCGAGCTGTGCGGCCGGCCGGTCATCCGGATGACTGATTACACCGGCGGCAGCTGGGATCTGCCGTCCGCCGACATGATCAGTTACGAGCTGCCCGGAGCGCGCGTGGTCGTCGGGCCGGCCGACGGTGAGCCGGAGATCACCGCCTACCTGGAAGTCGTCGAGCAGGTGACCGGCCGCTCGCTGGCAACGGCCCGGCAGGCGGCGCACAGCCGGCTGGAACAGTTGCGGCTGGCCGTCGCCGGCCTGCTGGGCTGAGGTCAGGCGATCATGGTAAGTTGCCCGGCGGCGTCGCGGATGGCAAGCTCGTAGGCATGGCAAGCTCGGGGCACGGCGATTCCCTCGACCGGCGCGAACACTCGCATGACCATCATGTGCACGACGACAGCTGCGCGGTGGCGCACGGCACGGTCCCGGCCCCGGCGCAGGACAAGGTGCTGGCGGCGGTCTTCGCCACGCCGGTCGCGAGCTACCTGCTGCGCTACGGCGCCGACGCAGGGTACCGGGCAGTGCTGGTAGAGCCGGACCCGGAGCGAGCGAAGGCCGCCCCGGCCGGTGACTTCGAGCTTGCTGACAGCCTGGACGGCCTCGCCGACGGCAGAACCGATGTCGTTGTCACCGATCATCACCGGCCCGAGCTGGGCGTCCAGCTGCGCGATGCGCTGGCAGCAGGCGCGCGCTGGGTTGGCATCATGGGCAATCCGCGGCATGAGGCGCCGCATGTCGCAGCGCTGACTGAGCTCGGCGTGCCGGCCAGCGAGGTCAGCAAGGTACACCGGCCGATCGGCGTGAACATCGGCTCACGCACTCCCGCGGAGATCGCCATTGCGACAGTGGCCGGGCTCATCGCCGACCGCAACGCCAAGCCCGGCGGCTTTGCCTTCTGAGCCGTCTTTACCTGCTGAGCCGTCGCGGGAGGACGGATGCCTGAGGGGACCGGTGACCGCGGAACTCCGCTCGCTCGCAAGCTCGGCATCGGCGAAGGCGACGAGGTGGCACTGATCGGCGCGCCCGAGGCGTTCGAGGACACGCTCGCCGAACTGCCCGACGTCGCCAGGCTGCATACCGACCTGTCGGATGACGCGCATTACGACGTCATCGTGGCCTTCGTCACCCGCCGTGCTGAATTGGAGGCAGAGCTGCCGAGGCTACGCGCCCGGATGGCTCCGGCATGCGGACTATGGATCGCCTGGCCCAAGCGGACCAGCAAGGTGCCGACAGACGTAACCGACCAGGCCATCCGGGATATCGTGCTGCCGACCGGGCTGGTGGACAACAAGGTGTGCGGGATCGACGACACCTGGTCCGGGCTCCGCCTGGTGATCCGCCGCGAGCACCGGGCCTGAATTCGTCAAGAACAGGCAGCGCAGGTCCCGCTGAGCTGGCGGGTGGCCCTTCCTACTCGACCAGCAACTCGCCCTCAAACGTCCCGAGGTCTTCCCGGTACAGTTCCAGGCCGACACCATTGGGGTCGCGGAAGTACATGCTGTTGTCAGCGCCGCGGTCCGGGCCGAGGTAGTCGATCCCGGCAGCGTCGAGTTTCTCCTTCGCCGCTGCGAACTGTGCGGCCGACACCGAGATTGCCAGATGCTGCACGCCGCCGATGGTCTCCTGCCAGGCCGGATGGTCATGGCCGGGAAAGTCAAAGAAGCCGAGCAGGTTGTGGTTGCCGATGTCGAAGAAGAAGTGGTTGGAGCCGGCATAGTCGCGGTTCTCCACTAGCTCGACTAGCGGGAAACCAAGGAACTCCTGGTAGAACTCGATCGTCTCTTCCGCGTCCTTGCAGATCAGCGCGAGGTGATGCACCCCGCTGACGGTCGACGGCGGACGGTCGGCTAGCGGGCGCAGATACTGCGTGCGCAGCTCCTCCCGGCGGGCACGAACGCGGGCAAGCTCCTCGCCTTGTGGCTGTGGCATTGGCTGACTCCTTATCTCCGTCACCAGTCTGCCAGCCAGAGCTCAGGCGTCGGCACCATGCGGGTCCGCGGCTTCGCGATGGCCGAGATGTCCGAGCCGGCTCAGGCTATCTTGATGTAGTCTCTGATTTGACAGTCAATCTCGTATAAGAGTCACTTGCGTGATTGGAGGTGAGCCCCGTGCGCCATGTCGAGTTCACGGCCGGCGGCGGCAGCCGTCGCTGGTGGGCACTCGGAGCGCTGGCGGTCAGCGTCCTGGTCGTCGGCCTCGACCTGTTCGTCCTCTCGCTTGCCTTGCCGACGCTGGCCGTCGACCTGCACGCTTCCACTGGCGACCTGCAGTGGTTCGTCGACGCCTACAGCCTGGTCCTGGCCGCGGCGCTGCTGCCCGCCGGGCTTGTCGGCGACCGGGTCGGCAGGAAGAAGCTGCTGATGTGCGCGCTCGCAGTCTTCGGCGCCGCTTCGGCCGCGTGCGCCTACGCGTCATCGCCCGGCGAACTCATCGCGGCGCGCGCGGTGCTCGGGCTCGCGGCCGCCGTCATCATGCCGCTCGCGCTTGCCGTCCTGCCGGTGATGTTCACGCCTGCGGAGCGCCCGAAGGCGATCGCCATCGTCGGCGGGGCGACCTTCCTCGGCTACCCGCTCGGCCCGATCCTCGGCGGCTGGCTGCTCGACCACTACTGGTGGGGATCGGTGTTCCTGATCAACGTTCCGGTCGTCGTGCTGGCGCTGGCAGCGGTGATGTTCCTGCTGCCCGAGTCGCGCGGCACCGGACGCCTGCGCATCGATGTCATCGGCGTGCTCCTCTCCAGCGCCGGCCTGGCCATCCTGACCTACGGCGTCATCCGGGCCGGGCAGTACGGATGGTCAGACGTTCTCGCAGTCGCCGCGATGGCGGCCGGCGCGGCATTGCTCGGGCTGTTCACGGCCTGGGAGCGTGCGGCCGGCCGTCGTGGCCGCGGCCAGCCACTGGTCGACCTGAGCTTGTTTGCCGCCCCGGGGTTCACCTGGGGGACGGCACTGTCGACGATGATCTCCTTCGCGCTGTTCGGCCTGACGTTCGCGATGCCGCAGTTCTTCCTGGACGTCAGCGGGCTCGACTCGATGGCCAGCGGCATCCGGATGCTGCCGCTGATCGGCGGCCTTGTGGTCGGGCTCGGCATCGGGCAGCGGCTGCAGAGCACGCGCAAGGCGGGCGACGGCGGCCCTGGCCGTCCGCCGGTGCTCGGCATGCGGCCGGTCGGCGCCGGCGGGTTCGCGGTCATGGCCGCGGCGCTCGCCGTCGGCACGGCTACGTCGCCAGCTAGTGGCGCGGGTTTCATGTGCACGTGGTTCGCGGTGACCGGTCTTGGCCTTGGCCTCGCGATGCCGACTATGCTGAACGCCGCGCTCAGCGCGCTGGCGGCGGAGCGCAGCGGGTCCGGCTCAGCGCTCATGACCGCGGCCCGCCAGGTGGGCGCGACAATCGGCATCGCGGTGCTCGGTACCGTGCTGAATTCGGTGTACCGCAGCCACCTCGCCGCCAGCCACCTCACCGCCAGCCAGCCGCCGGCCGCGCTCGCGGCAGCGAAGAGCAGCGTCGGAGCCGGCGTCATCGTCGCTGCCAGGCTCGGCTCGGCATCGCTACTCACGGCCGTGCACATCGCGTACGCCAGCGGCGTCGACCTGATGCTCTGGGTCTGCGCGGCGATCGCGGCAGCGGCGGCCGTGCTGGCCGCCGTGTTCCTGCCCCGGCGGCCGGGCCGCCCGGGCGGCCCCGCCGGGATCGCGCCACGCGAGGCCGCCGGGGACGCCGGCGGGGCCGGCAGCGGCGGGGACGCCGGCGGGGCCGGCAGCGCGGAATTGGATGCCGCCGGGGCAGAATGACTGGCATGACCGACATGGCTGCCCGGCAGCCGGGCCTCCGCGAGCGAAAGAAGGCCAGGACGCGCGTTGCCATCCGGCAGCAGGCGCTCCGGCTCTTCCGCGAGCAGGGCTATGCTGCCACGACCATCGAGCAGATCGCCGATGCGGCGGAAGTCTCGCCGGCCACGTTCTTCCGGTACTTCCCCACCAAGGAAGACGTGGTTCTGCAGGACGACCTGGATATCGTCACGGCTGAGGCGCTCGCGGCCCAGCCGCCTGAGCTGAGCCCGATCGCCGCGTTCCGTGCCGCCTCCGCCGCCACCCTGGCGTCACTGAGCCCGGAGGACCTGGTCCGGTTCCGGGACACCGCGGAGCTGGCGGCAACTGTTCCCGAAGTGCGGGCGCGGGCAGTCGACGAGTTCGTCCGGACGATTAACCAGATAGCGGAGTCGATTGCCAGGCGAACGGGCCGGAGCGCCGACGACTTCGAGGTGCGCAACCTGGCCGGCGCTGTCATCGGCGTGATCATGTCCGTCACGACCAGCTACGGCGAGGACACCTGGACTGCCGACGGGATGTCCGACGTGGCCGGGCTGTTCGGGCGCATCGACAAGGCGCTGGCCCACCTCGAGCAGGGCCTGCCGCTGTGACGTGACCGCAGCGCAACGCCTCGTGCCCTGTCCCCGGAAGCGGGACAGGGCACGAGGCGCTCGGTTATTCACTGTGGTGGAAGCCGGCTGGCCAGACCGCCTGTCGCAGCTGACCAGCCGGAGTCATATCGGGGGCATCACGGTGCGTGATGAGGATCTGACGCCACGCTACCGAAGCTGGTTTCATTATGTGACACAGATCACTGTCGCGTGGGCTCAACTTGGCAGTCCGTTGACGTGACGGCGCGCTATGTCGGCTTTATTGGGATTCCTGCTCGCCACAGGGAATGTTGCGCATTCAATCAATGTTCCCTGCGGCGGGCCAGCGGCCGACAGGCGCCGGCTGACCAGGCAGACTAGTAGACGGAGGACGCCATGCCAGCGGTGACAGTCGAAGACATCCTGGTGCTCCCGCGCATCAGCGAACCGGATCCGGCAACGGCCGCGGACCGGCCCGTCCTGTCGGTCACGACAGCACCGTCCGGGTTCGAGGGCGAGGGCTTCCCGGTTCGCCGCGCCTTCGCCGGCGTCGAACTGCGGGCACTGGATCCCTTCATTCACATGGACCAGATGGGCGAGGTCGACTACGCGCCGGGCGAGCCGAAGGGCACGTCCTGGCACCCGCACCGCGGCTTCGAGACCGTGACCTACATCATCGACGGCGTCTTCCGCCATCAGGACTCCAATGGCGGCGGCGGCCTGATCACCAACGGCGACACGCAGTGGATGACCGCCGGCGGGGGCATCCTGCACATCGAAGAGCCGCCCGAAGACCTGGTGATGAGCGGTGGCCTGTTCCATGGCTTCCAGCTCTGGGTGAACCTGCCGTCCCGGCTGAAGCTGGCCCCGCCGCGCTACCAGGACATTCGCGCTGGTCAGGTGGCGCTGCTCAGCTCCGCCGATGGCGGCGCCCTGGTACGGGTTATAGCCGGCGAGCTTGACGGGCATGCGGGCCCTGGCGTCACCCATACCCCGATCACTCTCCTGCACGTGACCGTGGAGCCGGGCGCTGAGTTCCGGCTGCCCTGGCGGCCGGACTTCAACGCACTCGGCTACGTACTGGCCGGCTCGGGGACGGTCGGCGCTGCCCGGCGCCCGGTGAGGACCGGCCAGCTTGCCGTGTTCGGCGCCGGTGACGTGCTGACGCTCGGCGCGCAGCGGATCATGGACGGCCCGGGCGAGAAGCTGGACGTGCTGGTCCTCGGCGGACAGCCGATCCGCGAACCGGTCGCGGCCTACGGTCCGTTCGTGATGAATACCAGGGCGGAACTCGTCCGGGCCTTCGAGGACTACCAGGCCGGCCGGCTTGGCACGATCCCGGCAGTGCGCACGCCGCTGCCTGACCAGCCCCACCCCGGCCACGACGTCCTGTAACGAGCACGCAAAAGCCGTGCTGCGCCGCTGGCCAGGACAGCGCAGCACGGCTCCCGCCGCCTCGGCCTAGCCGAGCTCGCGCACCCTGCGCGCCTCGAAGGTGAAACACCCGAACTCGACGGCCCTGCCGTGCACCAGCGCCACGGCCGGCTCGGCGAACATCTCCGCGAGCGCTGACTCGACCGGCACCGGACTACCGTCCGGATCACCCGCCACCAGCCGCCCGCCCAGGATGTGGCCGTCGGCGTGGTAGGCGCGCAGCACACGAGCGCTCGTCGCGAACGCCGCCGGATACCCGGTCCCGTCTGGCCCGTCGCACTCTGCCGGATGAATGAAGACCGGTCCGACCTCGTCATACGGGCCCGGCTGCGCGCCGGTCTCGCTGGCCCACCGGCGCAGCGGCGCGTAAGACACCAGCGCTACGTGCTCGCCCGGCCAGGTCCGCCGCAGGCAGCAGCGCAGCGGCGCGCCACCGTCGGGATCGGTCCGCAAGACCGCAGCGTTGCCTGCATCGTCCGCGTTGCGCAACTCGGCGAGCACGTCAGGCGTGATAGCGCGCACTTCAAAGCTCGTCCTTGAATCTGCCAGTGTTCTCATAACCCCAGGATCAGGGCCGGGAACGGGCATTGCTGGCGGGATCACGACGGCAAGCTCGCGCCTTGACATTGCAAACTGGCCCGGCGATAGTGCCGGCCGTAGGCGCTCCAGTCCGGCGCCAGCGACACCCGCAAGAAACCGCCGCGATCGTCGCATCGTCGGCGATCGCGTTCTGCAGCACGACGGAGCCGCCTTGCCAAACTCGGCCAACGCGACGGGCATCGACCCGATGCGCGCTCGATCTTCGCGACCTGCCTGACATCCCGCACCATGATGTCGTTCAGGTGGCTGGAAAAGAGTCGGTTGCGGCGCCCCGGGGTGTCCCTTCGGAATGCACCCGGATAGCCGCCGCAGGCGATTCGCGCGAGGTAGTCGGCCTTCTTGAGCCCGCTGCTCCTGGCGCGAAGAAGGGTGTCGGGCTTTAGATCTGCGGGCAACGGGATTTCGATCTGCGGCCCTCGCGCTAGATCCGCGGACATCGGCCTTCCAGGGTTCGAAACCTTGCAAGCGAAGCCGGCGGTGTTGCCGGCATCTCCCCAGTGCGCTGCTGTGCCTTCCGCCTCGCCGGTCGGTCAGGCCTTCGCCGGCGCCGCGGCCAGCCGCCGCAATGCGCTGCGCACGACCTGCGCATCGTAGGTGCTCCAGTACGGCGGCAGCGACGCCCGCAGGAAACCGCTGTACCGGGCGGTCGCCAGCCGCGGGTCCAGGATGGCGATCACCCCGCGGTCGTCGACGGTCCGCAGCAGCCGGCCAGTGCCCTGCGCCAGCAGCAGCGCGGCCTGCGCCGCCGCCACGGCCATGAAGCCGTTACCGCCGTGCGCGGCGACCGCCCGCTGCCGGGCCGAGGCGAGCGGGTCGTCCGGCCGGGGGAACGGGATCCGGTCAATCGCGACAAGCTGGAGCGAGCGGCCCGGCACGTCGACGCCCTGCCAGAGCGACAGCGTGCCGAACAGGCAGCTCTGCTCGTCCGCGGCAAACTTGCTGACCAGCAGCCCGGTCGAGTCCTCCCCCTGGCACAGCAGCGGCACGCCGATCTCGCCGCGCAGCGCGTCGGCCGCCTGCCGCGCTGCCCGCATCGAGGAGAACAGTCCGAGAGTCCGCCCGCCGGACGCCTCGATCAGCTCGCGCAACTCGGTCAGGCAACCGGCGGACAGCCCGTCGCGGCCTGGCGGCGGAAGCTGCCGCGCGATATACAGGATCGCGCTGCGGCGGTGGTCGAACGGCGAGCCGACATCGAGCGCGGTCCAGTTGAGCCCGGGCGCATCAGGCTCACCGCTGCCGGACTCGGCCGACCCGCCGGACTCGCCCGCGGCGGGCACTGGCGGCACTGCGGCCCGGGCAGCGCGGTCGGGCGTGCCCAGCTGCGGCAAGCCCCACTGCTGCGCTAGCGGCTCGAATGATCCGCCGAGGGTCAGCGTCGCCGACGTCAGGACCACCGTGCGAGGCTTGAACAACCGCTCCGCGAGCAGCGTGCCGACCTGCAACGGCGCCACCCGCAGGGTGTCCGGCCGGGCGGGCTCCTCCCCGGCCGGCCGGTCCAGCCACACGACCTCGGGCCTGGCCGCGATCTGCTCGGCGTAGGCGGCGATGATCCGGGTGGCGTTCTCCGCCACCTCGTCCAGCGCCACGGTCGCGACTCTGGTAGCCGTCAGCCGCTCGGCGTCGTCGTCGCCGCCGGACTGGCTGCGCAGGTCAGCCGCGCACGCCGCGGCCGCGTCCCTGACGACGGTGAGCGCCTCCTCAACCTGCTCGGACAGCACGTCGAGACGGCCGTCCGGGGTGTCGGCCAGCGCCAGCTCGAGGCCTTCGGCCGCGGCACGCAGCCGGCCGGACAGCTCCTCCGCCGCCAGCCTGCCGCACCGGCGGGCCGCCGCGTCGGCGGCTGCCGCGGACAGCTCGCCGGATGCCACGCTGGTGACCCGGTCGACCAGGTCGTGCGCCTCGTCGATGACCACGACATCGTGCTCGGGCAGCACGATGTTGTTCTCGATCGCGTCGATGGCGAGCAGCGCGTGGTTCGTCACCACGAGGTCCGCCTCGCCGGCCGCCTCGCGTGCCCGCTCGGCGAAGCACATGCTGCCGAACCGGCACTTCGCCGCGCCGATGCACTCCCGCGCGTTGACCGACACCTGCCGCCACGCACGGTCGTCCACGCCGGGAACGAGCTCGTCCCTGTCCCCGCTGTCGGTCGTCGCCGCCCAGTCGTGCAGCCGGGTCACCTGCCGCCCGATCGCCGATACCGATCGCGCGTCGAACAGCGAGTCCGCGGGCTCGTCCTGCGCGCTGCCGTGCACCTTGTTCAGGCACAGGTAGTTCCGCCGGCCCTTGAGAATCGCGAACACCGGCTCCCTGCCCACCAGGTCCGCCAGCGCCGCCGACAGCCGGGGCAGGTCGCGCTCGATGAGCTGGCGCTGCAGCGCGATCGTGGCGGTCGAGATGACGACCGTCTGTCCCTGCTCGCCCAGTGCGTGCCGGACCGCGGGCACAAGGTAGGCCAGCGACTTGCCCGTTCCCGTCCCGGCCTGCACGGCCAGATGCCGCCGGGCCTGGATCGCCTGCAGGACCGCTTCGGCCATCGCGACTTGTCCCGGCCGCTGCGCGCCGCGGATCCCGGACACCGCCGCCTTGAGCAGGACGCCGATCTCGGGCAGCTCAGTGGGCACTAGTGCACGCTATCGCCTGCCGGGCGCGAGCGCGGGACGGCCGCGCCCTGCTGTGGATGACCGGCCCTGGACGCCCTATTTCTCAGCTGCTGACGTCGGCTGAGGTCAGCTTCGCCCAGGCGATCGAACCGAAGATCACCGCGTACACCGCGAACGAAACCAGCCCGTGCTCCACGCCGGACCAGTCGGTCGGCGACCGGAACAGCCCGTCCCAGCTCAGCCAGTAGTGCGTCGGCAGGTAGGCGTGAATCGCCGACAGCTGCGGCACCTGGTCGCAGATCTCGCTGGCCACGGTGACGATCAGGACCCCGGCGATGGCGCCCACCGGATGCTGCGTCAGGGTCGAGGCAGCCAGCCCGATCGCGCTGAGTGAGGCCATCGCGGCAGCGGCGAAGACGGCGACCGCCAGCACCCGCAGCACGCCAGCCCCGAGCGAGACGGTCGTGCCTGACAACAGCGTGACCTGGCCGACATGGAACAGGATCAGGCCCATGACCAGCGACATGGCCGCGACTAGCAGGCAAGCCGCCAGGCTGAACACGACGATCGCCGCGTACTTGACGGCGAGCAGCCTGGTCCGGCCAGCCGGGACGGTGAGCAAGCCGCGCAACGTGCCGAGGGCGGCCTCCCCCGCGATCGCGTCGCCGGACACAACGGCGGCGCTCAGCGGCAGCAGCAGCACGGTCAGCATGACCGTGAGCACGACCAGCGCGAGGAACACCCCGTTGCCGGCTAGCTGATTCAGGAACGGCGGACCGCCGCCGCCGTCGACCGAGGAGATCGTCAGCCGGAACACGACCCCGAAGAACACCGGCACGAACCCGAGCACGCCGAGCAGGGCCAGGTTCCGCGGACGGCCGAAGACCAGCCGGATCTCGGAAGCAAAGAACCGCAACCAGGCGGAAACGGGGTTCCTCTGGGCTAGCCGCGGCTCGTCCGGCCAGTCAAGCCGCGGGCGAACGGCCACTGCACCGCCAGCCGCCTGCGGCAGCGCCCGGTCGCCTTGTTCAATCGACATCGAAACCCTCGCCGGTCAGCTCGACGAACTCATCCTCAAGACTGCGGCGCGGCGTCTCCAGCCCGGCCACCGGGACGCCGGCCAGCACCAGCCGCTCGCAGATGACCTCGGGCAGCATGGCGCCGAGCTCCGCGGTCACTTCCTGATCGGCGCCGTCGCCCTGCCGGATCCCGGCGAGGCCGAGTTCGGCAAGGACCTGAGCGGCCAGTTCCGGTTTGGGTGTCCGGACGAGCAGCCCGGCCTGCCCGCGCAGTTGCGCCAGCGACCCCTGGTAGACCAGGCGGCCGGCCCGCATCACGCCCACGTGCGTGCACACCTGCTCGACTTCGGCGAGCAGGTGCGAGGACACGAATACGGTGGTCCCGTCCGCCGCGATCTGCCTGATGAGCGCCCTTACTTCCCTGGTGCCCTGCGGGTCCAGGCCGTTCGTCGGCTCGTCCAGGATCACCAGCTGCCGTGGCCGCAGCAGGCTGGTCGCGATGCCGAGCCGCTGCTTCATGCCGAGCGAGTACGCCTTGTAGCGCTTGTCTGCCGCCCCGAGCAGCCCGACCCTGGCCAGTGCCGCGTCGATCCGGCGTCGCGCGGTCGCGGCGTCGGCCGTGGCGTCGGCAGCGTCGAGGCGCGTCAGGTTCGCCCGCCCAGACAAGTGCGGGTAGAACGCCGGTCCCTCGACCAGCGACCCGACCAGCGGCAGCGCATCGGCCTGACGGCCGGGCATCGGCAGCCCGAGCATTGCATGGCTTCCCGCGGTCGGCCGGATCAATCCGAGCAGCATGCGGATCGTCGTGGTCTTGCCGGAGCCGTTCGGCCCGAGGAAGCCGTAGACCGATCCGGCCGGCACCGCCAGGTCGATCTGGTCGACGGCTAGCTGACCGCCGCCAAAGCGCTTGCTCAGCCCGCTGCTGGTGACCGCGAACCCGGCATCCGTCTCGGTGCTGGCATGTATAGCGCCAGCTAGCTGGGCCGACAAGCTCACCCCGCGTCGGCGGCCACGTCGGCGTACAGCACCGAGGGGGTGACGGCACCGGCCAGGATCTGCCCCTTGGTGGTGACGAGGACGTTCACCAGTGCGGTCTGCAGCAGCCAGCCGCGGCCCCACGTGCCGTGCACCGGGGTCGCCGCCCTCAGCAGAGCCGGCAACGCGGCCAGAACCTGCCCGGCCGGCGGGCTCACCGCCGGTGCCGAGTTGTAGGCCGGCGACGACTGGCCTGCCCCCGGGCTGCCGTGCAGCGCGAGCCTGACCGCGGCGGCCACCTGCGGGCTCGGCGGGGTGGCGACAACCGACAGCCAGCCGGCGCCGATAACGCGCGGCGCGGCCGTGGCGGGGCCAGCGTTGGTCCCGAGCTGAGCGATGACACCCCGGCTGAGGGGACGGCGGCCGAGGAGATGCCTGGCGAACGCCTTGATCAAGGCCGCCCGCCGCGCTTTGCTCAGGCCGGCCGGCAGGCTCTTGGCGAATTGTGCCTCGATCTGCCTGCGCACTTGCGGCGGGAGTGCAGGCAAGAACTTGGGCAATTTGGCCGGTGCCAGCATGCCGGTGATCAGCCTGGCGGTAGCGGGCGTCACGCTGCCGTGGGCGCCAGGCCCGAACGAAAGGCTGCCGAGGCCGGCACCCGGCGCGCCGGGCACCAGGCTGCCGAGGCCGGCGGCGCCGGGGACGGCCTGGCCCAGGATCGACGTGAGATTGCCCGGCACCGTCACCTTCTTCACGGTCGCACCGGACGGCGGGGTGAAGTTGAAGTTGGATGCCGCCGGCGGGCCGAACGACAGTGCGGTGAAGCCGATGCTGTAGGCGACCGTCGACGAGCCTCGCGGGTACACCTCGACTCGCAGCGGTATGTGACGCCTGGCATCGATCGCGATCACCACGCTGCCGACCAGTGACTTGCTGCTGCGCGGCACCAGCGACAGCTGATAAGCGGCACGCCGGGCCACGTAGACGTTGCGCTGGACGCTGACCACGGTCGTCGGCCCGATCGCCGTCAGTAGCTGCGCCGCGGCTGCCGACGGCGTTCCCGGCACGGAGCCGCCAGCCGGCCCGGAGCCGCCGTGCGACTTCCGGGCCGGGAGCATGTACCGCGTCGCGGTCTGCGTCTTGCTGTTCCACACCCACAGCGTGCGGCCATCGCGGCGCAAGTCGGTCTCGCCCGCCAGCACCTGCTCGGCCACTCTGACGTGCCGCGGGTCGCGGTACCAAATGGTGACGGACTGCGGGCCAGCCGAGGGGCCGCTAGCGCCGCCTTCCTGCGCGGGCAGCGCCAGCGCCGGGAAGCCGAGGTTGGCGGTCTGCTGCACGGTCGCCGTCAGCGGGCCTAGTGGCGTCGCCATGCCCTGCGCGATCTCGGTCAGCAACTGCCGCGGCGTCCGGGACGGCAGCGATGGCACCGCCGCCGCGCTGGCCACCGCTGCTGCCGCGATGACGATGCCGGTCACCGCGACAACGCCGACCGGAACCGCCCACCGAGTCCTAACGCTTAGCTTGCGCATCGCTCACCCACCGCTTCCCGCCGCCACCCGCATGTCCCCGCCAGATCTCACGATAATGGCCGCGCCGACCTTGCGCGTCATCCGCACGTCTGACCCTGGCCACCTTACCCGGCAGTGGCGACACTGCCGCCAGTCAGCGGGTCACCGACCTGCTCGTGGATCTCGGCAAGGTTGTCGTACGCGGGGTACTTCTCGGCAGCCGGGCCGTCCGCGAACGCCCTCAGCACGTTTGCCGTCACCCGCCGGGTGAAATCGCCGGCCGACGGAGTCAGGCCCCAGTTGTACGTCGGCGGCCCGAACGACTCGACCCAGCGCATGGTGCCGCAGTTGAAGACGCCCGCGCCGCCGCGGTGGGTGTAGTACGCGGAGTCGGCGAAGCTGTTGACACCCTGGCACACCAGGGGCGAGTGGGCTAGCACCTGAATCGGACGCTCCATCGGATAGCCGGGCGTTACCCGGTCGTATTCGATGCCGACCAGCGCCTTGAAGCTGGTACCCCGGCGCACCCCGGTGCCCTTGAACATCCACGCGTGCGGCGTGTGCACCACGTAGTCCGCGATGGCCGGGAAGCCCTCGTAAAGCGTGCCGATCAGCGAGGACTCCGGGTCCGGGTTCGGCGGCTCGCGCCAGTCGCTGGTGACCAGGTCGTTCTGCTTGCCGTACATCGGGTCCAGGGCGTAGCTGGTCTTGTAGCAGACGATCAGCCGGTTGTCGCCGATCGCGGTCGGCTCCAGCCTGGTCCGGCGGAACATCGCGTTCGCGCCGAGGAAAGCGATGTTCATGCCATTGTCCCTGGCGGCCGTCACGATCGCCCGCTCGGGCGGTGACCAGTACTCGTCATGACCGGGCGACACCAGCGCTGCCGCGCCATCCAGCGAGTGCGGATTACTGGCGATGTCCATGCTGGTGAGGTAAGCAAGCGGCAGGCCGAGGCGCTCGGCCAGATTGATGAGCTTGCGCTCGTAGACCATGAACAGGTACGCGCCGTCGGTGTCGATCGGCCGGTCCAGGCTGACCGCGTAGGACCGGGAGTTATAGCTGCCGTCCGGGCCCTTGTAGAGGTCGTAGTGACCCCAGGTGTTGTAGGCGTGCCAGGTGGGCACGGCGTTCTTCATGACGACCTTGCCCGCGGTGCTGGCCGACCTGACGGTCACCGGCACGTATCGCTGGAAGCCGTTATCCCCGTCCAGCCTGAACAGGTACGAGCCCTCGGGCCAGTTGTCGCTCGGCACGGTGAGCGAGACGCCCCACTTGGTGTACACCGTCCGGGTCGATGCATCGAACCTGGCGGGCGCCTGCCGGTGCCCGCGGATCGAACCGGACTGCCAGAGCAGCCGGGCAAGGTCATGCTTGTACCAGCCCATCCGGAAGGCTTTCACCGTGAACTCGCGCGCCGTCGTCGACACGTACAGGTCGATGGGCTCGCCGGGCAGGACGCTTGCCTGCCCGGCGTAGCCGCCTATGGCGTGCACCGGGCCCTGATTCCTGATCCGCCAGTCCGGATAGCCAGGTAGCGAGTTCTCGTATTTGACCGTCCAGCGGGCCCTCGGCCGGCCCGAGCGCGCCGCGGCGACTGCGCGGCCGCCGGTCTTGGCCGGCGTCACCGAATCACCGATCTTTACCGCCGCGACCACGGCGGCCGGCACGGCGGCGGCGGCGGCGGCCCGGCCGAGAAACGCCCGTCTCGTCCAGCTCATATGACCAAGCATTACCCCTGGAAGCCGGCGGCTAGGGTCAATGACTCGTAATTTTACGGAACCCGGCAACAAAGTATCGCGGGCCGGCCCGACGCCCGCTCACCCTGGGTGGCTGACTGACTACCAGCCGTGCCATGGCAGCACCGCCGTCACGGCTACCGTCGCGAACAGCAGCGTGAGGTACACGATCGACAGGTGGAACAGGCGCATCGGGGCCGGCCCGCTGGACGACCCGATCCGCTTACGCAACCGGTGCGCCTCGACCAGGAACCAGCCACCGAGCACAGCCGCGCAGGCGCCATAGGCCCAGCCCGCGTACGGCGTCAGCAGCAGCGTCGCGGCAACCATGACGTAGGAGTAGAGCAGGATCTTCCTGGCCACCACCGCCGGACTCGCGACCACCGGGAGCATCGGGACTTTCGCCGCCGCGTAGTCATCGCGGAATTTCATCGCCAGCGCCCAGAAGTGCGGCGGAGTCCAGAAGAAAATCACCCCGAACAGCACCGCGGCTGCCCAGCTCACCCGGCCGGTGACCGCGGCCCAGCCGACGAGCACCGGGAAGCAGCCAGCGGCGCCGCCGATCACGATGTTGGAGGCAGTGCGCCGCTTCAGCGCCATCGTGTAGACGAACACGTAGAACAAGATCGCGGCGTCGGCGAGCGCCGCGGCCAGCCAGTTCGCCGCGAAGCCGAGCAGCAGCGTGGCCGCGGCGCCGAGCAAGATTCCCGACGCCAGTGCCTCGCCGGGCTTGACCGCCGTCCCGCTGGCCGTCCCTGTCTCGCCATGTCCGCCCACCCGCGCTACCAGCGGCCGCTTCGACGTCCGCTTCATGACCGCGTCGATGTCGCGGTCGAGATAGCAGTTCAGCGTGTTCGCGCTGGCGGCCGCGAGTGCACCGCCAAGCATCGTCACCAGGATGAGCCGGGCCGGGGGCAGGCCGCGCGCGGCGAGCATCATGGTGGGCAGTGTGGTGACCAGGAGCAGCTCGATGATGCGCGGCTTGGTCAGCAGGAACAGGCTGCGGGCGACAAGGCGGGCGGACCTCCGGCCGCCGGACTGCACGTTTCGGCCGGGGTCTGTCAGGCCGACCTCGATCGCGCCGGCTACCTGTGTCACTGCCGTTGCCTCCGCCATCTGCCCGCCTGCGCGAAGAGCTGCCGCAGGGCCGGGTGCCGTGCTGTCTTCGCGGCGGCCGGTCCGGCAGGCAGGGCGTGCGGGCCGATCACCGCGTCACAGACACGTTACCCAGGTCAGCTGGATGCGCAGGCAGCGGGCCGGGGCCAGGTCGGGTAACGGCCCCGCCCTAATACCCAGCGTGCTGTGCAGGTTGCTTTGCGTGATCGCTCGCCCCGGTGCCTGCCGCCGCCGTGCGGCTAGAAGCCGCAGCTGCTGATTGCTGCCGCGAAGGCGGACTCCCAGTCGGCTCGCGACCGGACCAGGCCGACCGGAGCAGGCTTAGCGCGGTCCAGTGCGGCAAGCGCGCACCTAGTGACCTCCGCTGGGCCAGCCGAGGTCACCATGGCATCGCCAAGCTCCAGCTCGTGCTGCAGGTTGTCCCGGCCGTGACCCTGGACCACGTCCAGCAGCAACAGCGGCCTGCCGACAGTCCGGGCCTCCGCGCAGGTGTCACCCGAGCTGGTGATGACCAGGTCGGCCGCGGACATCAGGTCCGGAATCCGGTCGGTGAAGCCGAAGGCGCGGATCCGCGGCTGCCGCGCGGCGACCGCCGCCAGCTTGCTCGCCAGCCGCTCGTTGCGGCCGGCCACTGCCAGGACGTGCAGGCCGGCTCCGGCCAGCGCCTCAGCCGCGGCAGCTACCGGCCCGAGTCCCCAGGCACCGGACATGAGCAGTACGCAGCGCTCGTCCGGCGGAATGGCGAGCGCTGCCCTGGCCTGAGCTTGCCCGAGCGGGCGGTAGAAGGCCGGGCGAACCGGAAGAGGTACCACCTCGATCCTGGCAGCCGGCTGGAATCGCAGCACGCCCAGTTCGGCAACCTCGGCACAGACGAGGTACATGTCCACGTCGCGATGCACCCAGAGCCAGTGCGGGGTGACGTCACTGCACAACACGATGTGGCGCATCGCCGGATACCGGCGTGCGACCGCGCTTCCGGCTGCTGCCCCGGTGGCGAACACCGACAGCAGGAGGTCGGCAGGATGCTGGTCGAGATACCGCCGCAGTACCGGCGCCAGCTTGCGCCTGGCGAGCGCATCGGCGATGCGGGCGAGCCGGTTGCCGGTGCGCAGCGCCGAGAAGTGCACGGCATCGAGGAGCCCCGGGGTCCCGAGCATGGCGCGGAAGACCGCCTGGCCGGCCGAGCCGCCGCCGGGACCGAGCATCTTCATCGCGTCCAGGGTGACCGTCGACCAGCCCTGCGACTCGAGCGAGGACGCGCACGCCGCGGCAATCGCGTCGTGTCCCATGCCGATCGAGCCCGACAACAGCACGGCGGACCTGGATCCGGTCATTCGGCGACGCCCCGCCAGAGCGGGCCAGCGCCTGCCGGGCCGGCCGCTCCGCACCCGGTAGCCACCCCGATGCGCATGGCTACCGCTCTACCCGGAAAACCGCGATGGACACTAGCCGGGTATCAGGGTCAACGGGTATCAGGGTCAACGGCCGCAGCCATTCAGGCCGTCGCTCTCCGGGCTGGGCAGTTTCGGCGGGGTTAACATTCCCTCGTGATCGCACAGCGCAGGTCACCGCTCATCCGGCGGCGGAGGCGGTAGGTGCCTGCACCGGCCGGTTATCGCGCCGGGCGGTTGCGGCAGGCCGGAGTCCTCGCGGGCGCCGCGGCCGCGGGACTTGCCATTGCGCATGCCGGGCCGGGCATCACCGGGCTCGGGCCAGTCCGGATGCTCGCCTTCAGGCGGCTGTCCGGCCAGGGCGATCCCGGGCATGTGGCCCTCACCTTCGATGACGGCCCCGATTCCGGCTCCACCCCGGAATTCGCCCGGGTGCTGGCCGAACGTGCGGTGCACGCGACCTTCTTCATGCTGGGCAGCATGGTTGCCAAGGCACCGGGCCTCGCCGCTGAACTCGCGGCCGCCGGGCACGAGGTCGGGGTTCACGGCTGGGATCACCGCTACCTCCCGGCCCGCACTCCGGCGGCCACCCGGTCCGACCTGGCCAGGGCAACGGACCTGATCGCTACGGTCACCGGCATCCGGCCACGGCTATTCAGGCCACCCTACGGAGTGCTCAGCGGGCCGGCCCTGCTGGTCGCTCGGGAACTCGGCCTCTCCCCGGTGTTGTGGGGCGCCTCGGGCCGGGAATGGACACCAGGCGCCACGCCGGGTTCGGTGCTGCGGACATTGCTTCGCGGGCTCGATGGCGGCGTGACCGTGCTGCTGCATGACTCCGGCTGCACCTCGCCGCCAGGCGCCTGGCAAGCCGGCCTCGGGGCGGTCCGGCCGCTGCTCGACGAATGCGAACGGCGCGGCCTGGCAGTCGGGCCGGTCGGCGAGCATGGCATCGCGGGCCGGCCGTGACTGCGGGTCGCAACCGCTAGGAGCCTCGTTCTGCCCGGCTCGGCCGGACGACCGAGCCGACCACGCCGGTCACACCGTAGGCGATCGCGCCATGCCACAACGCGGTGAAACCACTGCCGAAGACGCCACTGCCGTGCAGCATGGTCAGCACGAAGATGACGATCGCGGCGGCGGCTCCGGGCACGATGGCGAATCGCCACGGCCTGCTGCGCGCCCAGCGCAGCGCCCGGCTGTGCCTGCTGCGGACAAGGGCTCCCGCTCCGGCTACCGCAAAGAACGCGACGACGCCCTCAGACAGCGGGCTGAACAGTTCCGGATGGAGGAAGGCAAGGTGCGCGAGCATGTCGGCGCCAGCGACGGCGACGCCCGCCGCTCCGGCCAGCTTCCACGGCGCCTCCGACAGCGCCGCGCCGGAAACCGCGATCTCCTCGCGGTGGCTCAGGTCCGTTTGATAGGTGCTTGGCGGTGCGGACATTGTCAACTCCTGCGTGGTGCCGTCCGTGACAGCTTCAAGATATATCTCCACAGCAGAGATGACAAGATATATCGCCTTCACGCCCGAGCGTGGCGCACCCGTCCCCGGGACGAGCGCACCCGACTTGCGGAGATTACTCCCGGCACTCGGCTGCCTGAGCCGGAATTTCGGCGGCCCCCCGGCCGCTTACTCACTGATGCAGGACCACGACTAGCGCGACTACAAGCAACGCATCTCCAGCCCGCGCCGCGATAGGCGATCCTCAGTGCTCGTTCAGCTAACGTCCAGGTCGGTAGTGCTTACTTGGACGGGACGGGTGCGAGCGACTGCGTCCGGTGACGGATGTCGGCCCGGGCTGCCGGACATAGGCTGGCATGACACTGGGCAGAGGGTGATGGAGATGGACGAGCAGAGCAGCGACGGCCAGCGGCCTGGCATCTGGGAGTCGTGGACGGCCCCCGCAGATCCGTCCATTCAGCCGCAAGCGGGCGAGGCACGGCAGACCGCTGACTTTGGGCCAGCCCGGGAGTCAGGTAATCCTGATGCGTCCAGCCGGGCTGCGTCCAGCCGGGCCGGCGCCGGCGAGTTGCCGGCCTTCACCCAGCCGATCGGCTACCCGCCGCCCGGCTACGGCCAGCCCGGCTACGGCCAGCCCGGTGGCTACGGCCAGCCGCCGGGCCACTACGGCGTACCCGGTGGCTACGGCCAGCCGCCCCGCCCGCCGCGCCGCCGCGCGCTCACCGCGGCGATCACCTACATTGCCGTTGCTGCCGTCGCCGCTACCGCCGGCAGCCTGGTGGTTGCGTTCGCCGACGGCAGCCAGCCGCCGGCCGCCAGTTCTGGCAGTGCCGGTTCCGGCAATCTCGGCCAGCCGGGTAACAGCCTCTTCCCCGGCGGCAGCACGAACGGCAACGCCAACAACGGCAGCTCAAACAGTGGCAACTCCGGAGCGATCTCACAGGGCACCATGCGGCGGCTCCGCAACGCTGTCACGCCCGGGCTGGTAGTCATCACGAGCAACCTGCAGTACGACGGCCAGGGCATGGGCGCCGCCGCCACTGGCATGATCATCAGCCACTCTGGCTTGGTCCTGACCAACAATCACGTCATCAACGGAACGACCGGCCTCACCGCGACGGTAGTGACGACTGGACGGCAGTACACGGCCCGGTGGCTCGGCTACGACAAGGGCTCCGACGTCGCCGTCATCCAGCTAGTGGGAGCGTCCGGCCTGCCGACGGTGCCGATCGGCGACTCCTCGTCGGTCAAGATCGGCGATCAGGTCGTCGGCATGGGCAACGCGAATGGCACCGGCAAGATCAGCTACGTGGCCGGCACCATCACCAACCTCAACCAGACCATCACCGCAAGCGACAACGGCAGCGGTGAAGCGGCTGAGACCCTCACCGGCATGCTGCAGACCAATGCGCAGATCATTCCGGGCGACTCCGGCGGCCCGCTAGTGAGCACCGACGGCAAGGTCATCGGCATGGACACCGCAGCGAGCGTGAACAGCACCGCCAACTCCGGCCAGGACGTAGGTTTCGCGATCCCGATCAACCGGGCTCTCGCTCTCGCCCGGCGGATCATCGCCGGGCACCCAGCCGTGGGCATCCGGATCGGCAGTTCGGGCTTCGTCGGCGTGCTCGTGCCGAGCGGGAAAAACGGCACCCAGAGCACCTCGGCGAGTCCGCGAGCTCAGCTCCAGCAGCAGGTGCAGGACGTGACCGGCCAGGGCGGTCAGGTGACCCCGGCGCCCGGCGGCTGCGTGCAAAACGATCAACAGGCCGGCCTGCCCACCAGGATCGCGCCGGTCAGTTCGGGCACGCTGATACTCGGCTCGCTCTGCCAGACGCCGGCCTCCGCGGCGGGCATCAATGCCGGCGACGTCATCACCAGGGTGAACAACCAGCCGGTGTCGTCGCCAGCCTCGCTGATGAACATCCTGCAGGGCGTGCACAGCGGCGCCACGGTGAGGCTCACGTGGGTGACTCCCGCGGGCCAGACCGTGACCCGCAAGGTGACGCTGGCCGCGGCGCCGCCGCAGTAACCATCGCCGGGCCCTGGCGAGCGGGGCCAGCCTCGCCAGCAGGGGCTAGCCTCGCGCAGCCGGACTCAGCCAGGCGAGCATCTGCGACTCACACTGCTCGATCTCTGCCACCGCGACGTGCTCGTCCCTGGTGTGCGCAAGCTGCGGGTCGCCAGGGCCGAAGTTGACTGCCGGGATGCCCAGTGCGTCGAACCTCGCGACATCGGTCCACCCCAGCTTCGCCCGCGGCACGCCGCCCATCGCCGTAACGAAAGAGGCCGCGGCCGGCGCGCCCAGCCCAGGCCGCGCTCCCCCGGCGACGTCGGTGATGACGACGTCCCAGCCGTCGAACACGTCCCGGACGTGTTGCTCGGCCTGCCCGGCAGAGCGATCAGGGGCAAACCTGAAGTTGACGCTGACGACGCACTCATCCGGAATGACGTTGCCGGCCACCCCGCCGCGGATTCCCACTGCGTTCATGCCCTCGTGATAGCTGAGCCCGTCCACGACCGGCTGGCGTGTGACGTAACGGCCCAGCACATCCAGGATCCCGCCGGCTGCGTGGATCGCGTTGCTGCCGAGCCAGGCTCGCGCGCTGTGCGCTCGCTCGCCGCGCGCGATGATCTCGGCTCGCAGCGTGCCCTGGCAACCGCCCTCGACCACGGCACCGGTCGGTTCCAGCAGCACCGCGAAGTCGGCCACTAGCAGTTCCGGCCGTGCCCGGCTGAGCCGCAGCAGCCCATTGCGCTCTGCCTCTACCTCCTCGCAGTCGTAGAACACGTACGTCACATCACGGGCCGCGTCGGTCAGCTGCGCCGCGAGGCGCAGTTGCACCGCCACCCCCGACTTCATGTCGCAGCTACCGCAGCCGTAGAGCCGGCCGTCGGCCAGCCGCGACGGGAGATTCGAGTGCACCGGAACCGTGTCGATATGACCGGCCAGCACTACCCGCTCGGCCCGGCCGAAGTTCGTGCGCGCCACGATCGCGTTGCCGTCACGATGCAGGGTCAGGTGCCCGAGCTCCGCCAGCGCGCTGGCTATCGCGTCAGCCAGCGGCCCTTCGTTACCACTCACCGACTCGATATCGACGAGCCGCGCGGTCAGCTCAGGAGCCGCCAGGGCAAGATCAAGCGTTCCGGTCTCAGGCTTCATTGGGGCAGCCTAACGCTGAGTCAGCCAGCCTCGGCTTCGGTCCGGGCGCCGGGCAGGCCGCGCGCCGCTGAGGTCAGCGCCCGCACGATCACCGCGACCGCTGGCCGTCGCACCGAGGATGCCCTGGCCGCCGCATACAGGTCCCGCGCCGGGCGCGTTCCGGGCAACTCCCGGACGGCAACCCGGGCGTCGCCGCCGGCCAGCGTCAGCCGTGGCAGGATCGCCACCCCGATGCCGCGCGCCACCAGGCTCAGGATCGTGGCCAGGCCCTCGAACTCCGACGGCGCCTCGGCTACCCCGCCTGCTGCGGCCAGCACCTGGTCCACCGCGCGGCGGGACGCCTCGCCCGCGGGAGGTGACAGCCACGGCTCTTCGCGCAGCTTGTGCAGCGACACCGGAACGCGCGGGTCGCTCGCCCAGTGCCCGCGCGGCACGACCAGCACCAGCGGGTCGGTAACCAGGTGGTAGAACCGCAGCGCCGCCTGGCCGGCTGCCAGCTTGCCGCTCCAGTCGTCGACGATCGCCACGTCCACCTGTCCGGCTCTGACCAGCCGGAGCACCTCACCGCCCGCGGTCTGGCGCAGCAGCAGGCTGAGGCCCGGATGCGCCCGAACCGTCCTGGTCAGCGCTGGCGCGAACGCGACCGCCGCGGTCGGGAATGCGGAGATCGCCACCCGTCCGGCTGGCTCCGGGGCGGCGAGGTCGGCCTCGGCCGCCTCGACCATCGCCAGGATCTCGGCCGCTCGCGCTGCCAAACGCTTGCCCGCCTCGGTCAGCTCGGCCGTCCGCGCCGTCCGGTTCAGCAGCGTCGCCCCGGTCTCCCGCTCCAGCGCGGCGAGCTGCTGCGAGACGGCGGACGGCGTATAGCCGAGGGCGCCAGCCGCGGCGGCGATCGTGCCTCGCTCGGCGAACTCGAGCAGGAGCCGGAGCCGATGCAACTCGAGCATGGCTACCAGCATAAGACACCCTTAACCTCTGCGTCAGACATGCCCTGATGTACTGATGCTTTACCACCACATGGGCTGGTCAGCGCACTAGCGGCGGGTAGCCTCTGCGGCTGAGAAGTACCCCCCACCCTTCTCTCGCCCCGCAGCTAGGAGCTATTGCTATGCCATGGGCTGGCCCAGCCGCCATGACCGAACCGATCTCCAGCCGGACTCCGCACTCCCCCGGTGCGGGCGTCGCCGGGCCGCCGGCCTTCGCCGGCCAGCTGGCTGCCCGCCGCGCCAACATCCCGGTGTCCGCCACGCTCGCCGCCAATGAGGCACTCGAGCGCCGCCGCCAGCGCGGCGAGCAGGTACTGCCGCTGGCCTTCGGCGAAGCCGGACTCCCGCTCCATCCGCGGCTGATCGCAGAACTGGCCGCCGCTGCCGGGCGCGGCGGCTACGGCCCGGTCGCCGGGTCGCAGCGGCTGCGAGCGGCGGCAGCCGGCTACTGGTCCCGGCGGTCGCTGCCGACCGCGCCCGAGGCAGTCGTGTCCGGCCCCGGCAGCAAGGCGCTGTTGTTCGGCACGATGCTGGCGCTGGGCACCAGCGTCGCGCTGCCCCGGCCCAGCTGGGTCAGTTACGCGGCTCAGGCCACGCTGGCCGACGTCACCCCGCAGTTCGTGCCCGCCGTTGCCGGCGAGGGCGGGGTCTGCGACCCGGACGCGCTCGAGGCCGCCGTCCGCAGCCGGCGTCACGGCGACCGGCCAATCGGTGCCGTGCTCATGACCCTGCCGGACAACCCGACCGGCCGGCTTGCCAGTCCGGACGCCGTTCGCGCGGTATGCGAGGTTGCCGAGCGGCACGGGCTGCTCATCATCAGCGACGAGATCTACCGGGATCTGGTGCATGACCCGGACCTGCCGTTCCTCAGCCCGGCTGTGGTCGCGCCGGACCGGACGATAGTCACGACCTCACTCAGCAAGAACCTGGCCGCCGGCGGCTGGCGGATCGGGGTAGCGCGCATGCCCGACGGCGCGGCCGGTTCGGCGCTGCGGGCCCGGCTGCTGGGCATCGCCAGCGAGATCTGGTCGGCTGCCGCTGGCCCGATGCAGGAGGCGGCGGCCGTGGCCATGGACGAGCCAGCCGACCTGGCCGATCGCGTGCACCGCAGCCGCGCGCTGCACGCCGCCGTGTGCCGCGAGGCGGCCCGGCGCTGCACCGCCGCCGGGCTTGACGTCGCGCCGCCCCAGGCCGCGTTCTACCTGTACCCGGACTTCGCACCGTGGCGGGACCAGTTGCTGGCCAGGTTCGGCGTCCGGACTGGCGATGACCTCGCCGCCCTGCTACTGGACCGGTACGGGGCCGGCACGCTGCCGGGCAGCGCATTTGGCGAGAGCCCGTCCTGCCTGCGGCTGCGGCTTGCCACCAGCATGCTGTACGGCGACACCGACGCCGAGCGCGAGCAGGCGCTGGCGGCGGCCGATCCGCTGCGGCTGCCGTGGATCGCCGCCGCGCTGGCCAGGTTCGGTGCGATCCTGGCCGACCTCAGCGGCCTGGACGATCTCGCCGCCTGACAGCAGGGGCTTTACCCCGGCGGGGCCGCCATCCGGCGGCCCCGCTTTCTGCTGCCTCCGGAGATCCGACGACGGCCGGCGCACCGCCGTTGGTATCGCAGTCCCCAGCGCCGTGCATGGATTCCGTTAGGAACCGCATCCGGCCCGCATGGGTGCCGTTTGGAACGGCTAGGTGCCCTCCTCAAGGCAGTTCACTGGCTCGGAACGGGCGAAGCCTAGGAGGGCTCCATGCTGGACCTGGCCTATATCGGCCTGACCATCGTCGTCTTCGGCGTGCTCTGGCTCATCCTGAAGGGAATCGAGTCCTTTGAGCGCTGAGAACTGGGTCGGCCTGATCTGCGGCTTGCTGCTGCTTGCGTACCTATTCGTCGCTCTCGTCAAGCCCGAGAGGTTCTGATGAGCTCCGCTACGGCCGGCTGGCTGCAACTCGGCCTGCTCGTCGCTGCGCTGGCCGCGTGCTACCTGCCGCTCGGCAACTACATGGCGCACGTCTTCACCACCGACAGGCACTGGCGGCTGGAGCGCTGGATCTACCGGCTGGTCGGGATCAACCCGGGCAACGACCAGAAGTGGGGTGCTTACGCCCGCAGCATGCTGGCCTTCTCGGCGATCAGCGTGCTGTTCCTGTACGGCATCGAGCGGCTGCAGAGCTACCTGCTGCTGTCGGAGGGCATGAAGAACGTGCCGCCGGCGCTGGCGTGGAACACCGCGGCCTCGTTCGTCACGAACACGAACTGGCAGAACTATTCCGGCGAGTCGACCATGGGCTACCTGACCCAGATGTCGGGCCTGGCCGTGCAGAACTTCATGTCCGCGGCTGTCGGCATCGTGGTGGCCATCGCACTGGTTCGCGGGTTCATGCGGTCCAAGACCGACCGGCTCGGCAACTTCTGGGTGGACACCACGCGGATCACCATCAGGTACCTGATCCCGCTCGCGGTGATCGGCGGGATCATCCTGATGGCCGGCGGGGTCATCGACAACATTGCCAGCTACCACACCGTGACTACCCTGTCCGGCGCGCACCAGACCATCCCCGGCGGCCCGGTGGCCTCCCAGGAGGTCATCAAACAGGCGGGTAACAACGGCGGCGGCTTCTTCAACGCCAACTCCGCCCACCCGTTCGAGAACCCAAGCCCGTTCACCAACTGGTTCGAGATCTTCCTGATCCTGGTGACCCCGTTCGCCCTGACCCGGACCTTCGGCAAGATGGTGAAGGACACGCGGCAGGGGTTCGCGCTGCTCGCTGTCATGGTGGTTCTCTGGCTCGCCGCGGTCGGCGGGATCAGCTTCTTCGAGTCGCACTACAGCGTCGGCGGAGCGACCGCGGCCCAGGTCGCCCACGGCGCGACGGAGGGCGTGGAGACGAGGTTCGGCACCGCCGGCTGCTCGCTGTTCGCGGCGTCGACCACGGTCACCTCCACCGGCGCGGTCAACTGCTCCCACGATTCGCTGACACCGTTCGGCGGCGGGATCACGCTGGCCGACATGGCGCTCGGCGAGGTCGTGCCGGGCGGCGTCGGCGCGGGCCTGTACGGCATGCTCGTGCTGGCCATCGTCACGGTATTCGTCGGCGGCCTGATGGTCGGCCGGACGCCGGAGTACATCGGCAAGAAGATCCGCCCGGCCGAGATGAAGTACGCGGCGTTGTACTTCCTCACGACCCCGGCGACCGTGCTGGCCGGGACGGGCTTGTCCATCGGGCTGAGAATCCCGCGGGCATCCATTCTGAACCCGGGCCCGCACGGGCTGACCGAGATCCTCTACGCGTTCACCTCGATGGCGAACAACAACGGCTCGGCTTTCGCCGGCCTGGCCACCAACACCTACTGGTACAACACGGTGGGCGGGATCGTCATGCTGGTGGCCAGGTTCGCCCCTATGATCTTCGCGCTTGGCCTGGGCGGATCGCTGGCCAGGCAGCAGCCCGTGCCGGCCAGCGCGGGCACGCTGGAGACCCACAAGCCGCTGTTCGTCGGCATGCTCATCGGCGTGATCCTCGTGCTCATCGGCCTCACTTACTTCCCCGCCCTCGCCCTCGGCCCGTTCGCAGAAGGACTGCACTGAGATGTCGGTGACAACAACGCAAGCGAGCGGCAAGCCCGCCGCCCGCGGGAGCAGCCAGCCGGGCCGGATGGGGGGCGGGCTGCTCGACCCCAAGATGCTGTGGAAGTCGACGCCCGACGCTGTCCGCAAGCTGGACCCTCGGGTTCAGGTGCGCAACCCCGTCATGTTCGTCGTGGAGGTCGGCGCGACGCTGACCACCGTCACGGCGATCGTGAAGCCGTCGGTCTTCAACTGGACCATCGTGGTCTGGCTGTGGCTGACGGTGCTGTTTGCCAACCTCGCCGAGGCGGTTGCCGAGGGCCGCGGCAAGGCACAGGCCGACACGCTGCGCAAGACCAAGCGGGAGACGGTGGCACGGCGGCTGGTGAACTGGCAGCCCGGCCGCCCGCAGTTCGCCGAGGAGCAGGTGCCCGGCACCGCGCTCACCGTGGGCGACCACGTGGTGGTGGAAGCGGGCCAGGTCATCCCCGGCGACGGCGACGTGGTCGACGGCGTGGCATCGGTCGACGAGTCGGCGATCACCGGCGAGTCCGCCCCGGTCATCCGCGAGTCCGGCGGTGACCGGTCCGCGGTGACCGGCGGGACCACTGTGCTGTCCGACCGGATCATCGTGAAGATCACCTCCAAGCCCGGCGAGACCTTCATCGACCGGATGATCGCGCTGGTCGAGGGCGCCAAGCGGCAGAAGACGCCGAACGAGATCGCGCTGAACATCCTGCTCGCCTCGCTGACGATCATCTTCATGATGTCGGTCATCACGCTGCAGCCGATGGCGTTCTACTCCGGCGCGCCCCAATCCCTCGTGGTCCTGGTCGCGCTGCTGGTCGCGCTGATCCCGACCACCATCGGCGCACTGCTGTCGGCGATCGGCATCGCCGGCATGGACCGGCTGGTCCAGCGCAACGTGCTGGCCATGTCCGGCCGCGCGGTCGAGGCCGCGGGTGACGTGAACACGCTGCTGCTCGACAAGACCGGCACGATCACCATCGGCAACCGGCAGGCCACCGAGTTCCTGCCGGTCACCGGCGTCGCCGAGCACGACCTCGCGGACGCTTCCCAGCTGTCCAGCATGGCCGACTACACGCCAGAGGGCCGGTCTATCGCGGTGCTCGCGAAGGACAAGTACAACCTGCGCGAGCGGCACGAGGGCGAACTGCAAGGCGCGGCGTTCGTCGAGTTCACCGCGCAGACCAGGATGAGCGGCATCGACCTAGCCGATGGCCGGCAGGTACGCAAGGGCGCCGCCTCCTCGGTAACGCAGTGGGTCAGGGACAACGGCGGCACCCCGCCAGCGGACCTGGGCGGCATGGTCGACGGAATCTCCGCAGTCGGCGGTACTCCGCTGGTCGTGGCCGAGAAGGCCAACGGGACCGCCCGCGCGCTCGGGGTGATCTACCTCAAGGACGTCGTCAAGGAGGGCATCGCTGAGCGGTTCGCCGAGATGCGCAGGATGGGCATCCGCACCATCATGATCACCGGCGACAACCCGCTGACCGCCAAGGCAATCGCGGCAGAGTCCGGCGTTGACGACTACCTCGCCGAGGCGACCCCCGAAGACAAGATGGCACTGATCAAGAAGGAGCAGGAAGGCGGACGGCTGGTCGCGATGACCGGCGACGGCACCAACGACGCCCCGGCGCTCGCCCAGGCCGATGTCGGGGTGGCCATGAACACCGGGACCTCGGCCGCGAAAGAGGCCGGGAACATGGTGGACCTGGACTCCAACCCCACCAAGCTCATCGAGATCGTGGAGATCGGCAAGCAGATGCTGATCACCAGGGGCGCGCTGACCACGTTCTCCATCACCAACGACGTGGCCAAGTACTTCGCGATCATCCCGGCCATGTTCTCCGGCGTGATCCCCGCCCTCGGCAAGCTGAACATCCTGCACCTGCACAGCCCCCAGTCGGCGATCACCTCGGCGATCATCTTCAACGCCCTGATCATCGTCGCGCTCATCCCGCTGGCACTGCGCGGCGTCCGGTACCGCCCCTCGTCGGCTGCCGCGATGCTGCGCAAGAACCTGTGGATCTACGGCGTCGGCGGCCTGATCATCCCGTTCATCGGGATCAAGCTCATCGACTTGATCATCCAGTTCATCCCAGGATTCAGGTGAGAAGACAAGTGAACCGCCTTCCCGGCTACGTCCGCCAGCACATCGCCGCACTGCGCGGCATCGTGGTCTTCACCGTGCTCACCGGCATCATCTACCCGCTGGCCATGCTCGCGGTGGCGCAGATCGCGTTCCACGACAAGGCGAACGGGTCGCTGGTTACCTATCACGGCAGGATTATCGGATCGAGCCTGCTGTGCCAGGAGTTCCGGAGCGCCAACGGGAACCCGCTGCCGCAGTACTTCCAGCCGCGGCCGTCCGCGGCGACCAGCGGCGCCAGCAACGACTACGGCTGCGATCCCCGGTACTCCGGCGCGTCGAACCTCGGACCGAGCAACCCGAAGCTGATCGCCGAGATCAAGAAACGGCAAAGGCAGGTGTCCGCGTTCGACCACGTGCCGGTCTCGAAGATCCCGCCGGACGCGGTCACCGCCTCCGGCTCCGGCCTGGACCCCGACATCTCGCCGGCGAATGCGGCGATCCAGGTGGACCGGGTGGCCGCCGCCCGGCACGTCAGCCCGGCGCAGGTCAAGGCCCTGGTCAGGGAGTACACCACGGGCCGCACGCTCGGGTTCCTCGGTGAGCCGGTGGTGAACGTGCTGCTACTGAACCGGGCCCTTGATGAGAAGTACCCGGTCTGAAAGCAGGCGCGTCCTCATCGTCGAGGATGAGCCGGCCCTGCTGCGCGCGCTGCAGATCAACCTCCGCGCGCGCGGCTACGAGGTGACGACTTCCACGGCCGGCCAGCAAGCACTGGCCGAGGTGGCACGGCGCCCCCCGGACGCCGTGCTGCTCGACCTCGGGCTGCCCGGCCTGGACGGCACGAAGGTAATCCGCGAGCTGCGCAGCAGCTCGCTGATGCCCATCATCGTGCTGTCCGGGCGGCCCGGATCTTCAGACAAGATAGGCGCACTGGACGCCGGCGCCGACGATTACGTCACCAAGCCGTTCTCGATGGAAGAGCTGATCGCCCGGCTCCGGGCGGCACTGCGCCGGGACGCCAGCCACGGCGGGCAGACGGAGTTCACCATCGGCAGCTGCCTGGTCGACTTGCCCGCGCACACGGTCGTGCGAAAGGCCGGCGGCGAACCTGAGCTTGTGCACCTGACCAGGACCGAGTGGCGGATGCTCGAGATCCTGCTGCGATCCGCTGGCCAGCTGGTGCCCGCGACCAGGCTGCTGACCGAGCTCTGGGGCCCCGCAGCCGAGAACAGCACCCACTACCTGCGGTTTCACATGGCCAGGCTGCGCCGTAAGCTGGAAGATGACCCGCCGCGGCCGCGTCACCTGCTGACCGAGCCTGGCATGGGCTACCGCTACCAGCCCTGAGGCGACATGGTCTACGAGGCAGCACAGTCGATGAGTACCGACCGCCTGGCGGACGTCAGGGCAACCAGGTCACCGGCTGGCCGGGGCCAGCTGAGGATCTATCTCGGCTCAGCCGCCGGCGTTGGCAAGACGTTCGCCATGCTCAACGAGGGCCACCGCCGCCGGGAACGCGGCACCGACGTGGTCGTCGCGTTCGTCGAGACGCACGGGCGGCTGCACACCGCCGAGCAGGTCGGCGACCTCGAGGTGGTCCCGCGGGTGCGCATGCCCTACCGGGGCACCTTCTTCGAGGAGCTGGACCTCGATGCCGTACTCGCGCGGCAGCCTGACGTAGCGCTGGTCGACGAGTTCGCGCACACCAACGTTCCCGGCTCCCGCAACGCCAAGCGCTGGCAGGACGTCCGGGAAATGCTCGACGCGGGCATCGACGTGATCTCCAACGTGAACATCCAGCACCTGGAGTCGCTCAACGACGTGGTCGAGAAGATCACCGGCGTGCCGCAGCGGGAGACCGTTCCCGATGCCATCGTGCGGGCAGCCGACCAGGTCGAACTCGTCGACATGACCCCGGAGGCGCTGCGCCGCCGGATGGCGCACGGCAACATCTACCAGGCCGGGAAGATCGATGCCGCGCTGACCAATTACTTCCGCATCGGCAACCTGTCCGCGCTGCGGGAACTCGCGCTGCTCTGGCTCGCCGACAAGGTCGACGAGGGCCTGCAGCGCTACCGGGAAGCGCATGACATCCGCGCTACCTGGGAGGCCAGGGAACGGGTGGTCGTGGCGCTGACCGGCGGCCCGGAAGGCGAGACGCTGATCAGGCGGGCGGCCAGGATCGCCGCGCGGTCGCCCGGCCGGGACCTGCTGGCCGTGCATGTGACCCAGTCGGACGGGACCGGCGGGTCGAGTCCGGCTGCCCTCGCCACCCAGCGACGGCTGGTCGAGGATCTGGGCGGCAGCTACCACCAGGTGGTCGGCGACAACGTGCCGGATGCGCTGCTGGCCTTCGCCAGGGCGGAGAACGCAACCCAGCTGGTGCTTGGCGTCAGCCGTCGCGGCTGGCTGTCCTCGCTGCTGACCGGACCGGGCGTCAGCAACCGGACGGTACGCGAGTCCGGTGACATCGACGTGCACATGGTCACGCACTCCTATGCCGGCCGGGGCCGGGGGCTGCCGCGAGCGGCGGGCGGCCTGACCCTGCGCCGCCAGCTGGCCGGCTATGCGCTGGCGGTGGCGCTGATGCCGCTGCTGTCGCTGGTGCTGGCCACCGTGCACGCGAGCATCAACCTGACCAGCGACATGCTCGTTTTCCTGGCTGGCGTGATCGTAGTGGCCCTGGTCGGCGGCTTCATCCCGGCCGTGCTCGCCGCGGTCGCCGGATCGCTGCTGCTGAATTACTTCTTCACCCCGCCGGTCCATAAATGGACGATCGCGCAGGCCAACAACGCCCTGGCGCTCGCCATCTTCGTCGCCGTGGGCCTCACGGTGAGCTCAGTGGTCGATGCCGCGGCCCGGCGCACCAAGCAAGCTGCCCGGGCGGGCGCGGAGTCGGAGCTGCTGGTGACCACCGCCGGCAGCGTGCTGCGCGGTCAGCGGTCGCTCCCGGCGGTCCTGGACCGGGTCCGCGAGGCGTTCGGGATGGACTCGGTGACGCTGCTCGAGCTGGCCGGTCCGCGCACCGAGTCGCCGCAGGCGGGGATCGCCAGCCGGTGGACCGCGGTGGGCTCCTCGGGCGAGTCTCCGGTCAGCCGCCCAGAGGAAGCCGATGTCGAGATGCCGGCCGGCGACGGCCTGGTACTGGCGCTGCGCGGCCGGCCGCTGCCAGCCACCGACCGGCGGGTGCTCGGCGCCTTCGCCGCCTACGCTGCGGTGGCTCTCGAGCAGGGCCGCCTCGCCGCCGCTGCCGAGGCTGCCCGGCCGATAGCGGAGGCCGACCGGGTGCGCACCGCGCTGCTCGCGGCGGTCAGCCATGACCTGCGCACCCCGCTGGCGTCTGCCAAGGCCGCGGTCACCAGCCTGCGATCACGTGACATCGAGTGGGACGCCGAGGACCACGACGAGTTGCTGGCCACCGCGGACGAGTCGCTGGACCGGCTGGCCCGGCTCGTCGACAACCTGCTCGATATGAGCAGGCTGCAAGCCGGCGCGCTCGCGGTCTTCCCGCGGCCCGCTGACCTGGCCGAGATCGTCGCCCGGTCGCTGGACGACCTCGGGCCGGCCGGGCAGGCGGTGAATGTCAGCATTCCGGACGATCTGCCGGAGGTGGCGGTGGACCCGGGCATCCTGGAGCGGGTGATCGCGAACCTGACGGCGAACGCGCTGCGGTACTCGCCGTCAGATGTCCCGCCGACGCTGTCCGGCAGCGCGCTGCAAGACCGGGTGGAACTGCGGGTGATCGACTGCGGTCCCGGCATCCCGCAGGAGCACAGGGATCAGATGTTCGTGCCCTTCCAGCGGCTCGGCGATACCGACAACACCACCGGGGTCGGCCTCGGGCTGGCGCTGTCCCGCGGCCTGACCGAAGCGATGGGCGGCACTCTGGAGCCCGAGGAGACGCCGGGCGGTGGGCTGACCATGACGCTGTCGCTGCCGGCCGTTCCGGCGCCGTCGCAAGCGCTCGCGATCAGCAGCGACCGCGACGCCGGCACGGCGTAGTCCCGCCGCTGCCTGCTGCCGCTGTGCGGGATGACAGAGTTGCGCTGTGACGAGCGTTCTGGTGATCGATGACGAGCCGCAGATCATCCGCGCGCTGCGGATCAACCTGCGCGTCCGCCAGTACGAGGTGCACACCGCGGGGACCGCGGGCGAGGCCCTGGAACTCGCCGCGCGCCACCGGCCCGACCTGGTCATCCTTGACCTCGGCCTGCCCGACCTGGACGGCGTCGAGGTCATCCACGGCCTGCGCGGCTGGAGCGACGCGCCGATCATCGTGCTGTCCGGCCGGGCCGACAGCACCGACAAGGTCGAGGCGCTGGACGCCGGCGCTGATGATTACGTCACCAAGCCGTTCGGGATGGACGAACTGCTCGCCCGGATGCGTGCCGTCACCAGGCGGGCAACGGCGGACGACGATGTACCGCAGGTCAGGCTGGGTGATCTCATCGTCGACCTGGCCGCCAAGCGCGTCATGCGCGGCGCGACCAGCGACGACCGGCAACATGCCGGGAACGCGGATATCCGGCTGACCCCTACCGAATGGCATCTCCTTGAGGTGCTGCTGCGCAACCCCGGCAAGCTGCTGAGCCAGCAGCAACTGCTGGCCGAGGTCTGGGGACCTGGCTACGCCGATGCCACCGGCAACCTGCGCCTCTACATGGCCCAGTTGCGCCGCAAGCTCGAGCCTGATCCGGCCAGGCCGCGGTGGCTGCTGACGGAGCCCGGCATGGGGTACCGCTATCAGGGCGGCCCGGACGGTAGCTGACCGGCCACCGCCGACAGCCGGTACCTGAGGCGGCAGATCACCACGTTCACGCCGCTGTGCTGAATCGCCTGCTCCAGCGCGAAGCCCCGCTGGTTATGCAGGATGCGCTGCCAGGGGCGGGCCTGCTGGACCTCCGGGATCAGCACGACGAGCTGATCGTGGGTATAGGTTCGCTCCAGCTCGCGCAGGTAGGCGACGAGCGGCTCGCCGAGCGACCGGTGGCTGCTGTGCAGCGTCACCAGCGGGACGCCCGGATCCCACCGCTGCCACTGCGCGCGCAGGTTCTCGCTGACTGCCTGCTCGGCCGGATCGTCGAAGCAGATGGTGACCGCTATGACCTCGTCACCGAGCGACAGCGCAGCCGAGATGCCCTCCCTGACCAGCCTCGACATAACTGCAACCGGCACGACGACCGTCGACGTCCGGCGTTCGGGTGGTCGCGGCAGATCACCGAGCTCCAGCGCACGGCCCATCCGCGTATAGACGGTGTGCACCCAGGCGAACATCAGCACCAGCAGCGGTACGACGATCACGACCAGCCAGGCACCCTCGGTGAACTTGCTGACCAGTTCGATGGCAAGCGCCGCGAGGGTGAATGCGGCTCCGACGCCGTTGACGAGCGCCCGGCCCGGCCAGCCCGGCGTGCCCTGGAGCCGCCAGTGCCGCACCATGCCGGCCTGCGACAGCGTGAAGCCGACGAACACCCCGATGGCGAACACCGGGATCAGCGCCTGCGTGCTGCCGCTCGAGGCCACTAGCAGGGCAGCGGCGGCCACCGCGAGCACGACGACACCGTACCTGTGTACCTGTCGCTGCGCCCGCAGGAAGAACAGGTGCGGCAGGAAATTGTCGGAGGCGAGCAGCGAGGCAAGGACCGGCAGTCCGCCGAAGGAGGTGTTAGCCGCCAGCGCCAGCAGGACCGTGGTCAGCAGCTGGACCGCGTAGAAAAAGAAGTTATGGCCGATCGAGCCCTGGGTGAGCTGGGCAAGCGTGGTCACGGTCGTCGACGGCTCGGCCTTGAACTTGTCGGCCAGCGCCGCGATGCCGATCAGCATCAGGCCGAGGATCACGCCTAGCCCGACTTCGGTGTGCTGGGCGCGACGCGCCCTCGGCTCACGGAACTCCGGCACCGCGTTCGCGATCGCCTCGACGCCAGTCAGCGCCGAGCACCCGGAGGCGAACGCCCTCAGCAGCAGCAGGATGCCCACCGTCAGCGGGGCCGACGTCACCGATCCGGCGGGAAACGGCAGCGGATGCGGGCGAAGCAGGCCAGCGACGATGACCGTGAAGATCGCTACGATGAACAGGATCGTCGGCGCGATGAACAGCCTGGCCGACTCCGCCACGCCCCACAGGTTCGCGGCGGTGATCACGCCGAGCACGCCCAGGCACAGCCACACCCGGTCGGGATACAGCACCGGGAAGGCCGAGGTGAGGGCCTCGACGCCAGCCGACACGCCGACAGCCGCGTTCAGCACGTAGTCCACGACCAGCGAGGCGGCCGCCACCAGGCTCGGTGTGACGCCCAGATGCGCCTTGGCTACCGCGTAGGCGCCACCGCCACTCGGGAAGGCCTCGATGACCTGGCGGTAGGAGACCACCAGGACGACCAGCAGCAGCACGATCGCCAGGGTCACTGGCATCGTGTAGTGCAACGCGGCCACCCCGGCGGTCGCCAGCACGATGATGATGGCCTGCGGGCCGTAGGCGACCGAGGACAGCGCATCGAGGGACAGCGCGGCCAGCCCCTCGAGGGCGGTGAGCCGGTGCTTCTCCTCGTCCGGTGACGTCCGGCCGGCCGGAGGCTGGCTCGCCAGCCCCGCTAGCCCTTCATCTCATAGCCGATGAACGCGAAGATCGCCAGCACGACGATCACGAGCGCGATCAGCACGGCGATCTTCGCCGGGCTGCGCGCGGGCGCGCTCGCCTCCCAATCACCCTGCGAGCCGTCCTCGGCGAACGCCCGGAACTGCGCCGTGCTCGCGGAGATATCCCGCGCTGCCCGGAATTCGCCCGTGGTCATCGGCCTGCCGCCGGTCACTGGTTCGTTCTGACGCTCCGACATGGCCACGACTGTAGCCGAACTCTGCAGCCGACAGCGCCAGAGTTACCCGCAAATCCGCGAATCAGCCGGCCCGGCCGCTCTCGCCGGGCGGCAGCCGGTCGGGCCTATGCACGAGCCTGGACATCACGATCACGCTGCGTGTCCGGTCGACGAAGGGCTCGGCCCCGATCCGCTCGACAACCTGCTCGAAGTGCCGGACGTCGGCGGCGCGGATGTGAACCAGGGCGTCGGCCTCCCCGGTGACCGTGGAGGCATCGATGACCTCCGGGTGCTTGCCGACGGCCGCCGCGATCTCGGCCGGCGACGTGCGGCCGCGGCAGAACAGCTCCACGTAGGCCTCAGTAGTCCAGCCCAGCGCGGCCGGATCGACCTGGGCGGCGAAGCCAGTGATGGCCCCCGAGGCACGCAGCCGGTCCACCCGGCGCTTGACTGCCGGGGCCGAGAGCCCGATCTGCGCGCCCACCTGCGCGTACGTGGCTCTGGCATCGGCCACGAGGGCAGCCACGATCTGGCGGTCGAGATCATCGATGGCCATCTGTAACCTTCCAGGTGTTCAGGGCTCAGACGATAAGGACTCAGACGATAAGGACACTGCGCAGCTGACCGAGGTCTGCCCGGCTCAGCCCGTGGTCGAGCAGGTAGCCGTCGACCGAGCCGCCGGCCGTCCGCACCCAGCTCAGCACCTTCAGGATCAGCCCGGGCGGGCTGGTCAGCATCGGCCGCGTCAGGCTTGCGCCAAGGCCGGTGCTGGCCCGCAGGTGCCCGATCGCCGGGGTGGCGTCCGGATCGAGGTACCGTGCGCTCAGCGCGTAGTCGGCGGCGATCACCTCATCCGGAACGCCCAGCACGGCGAGCAGCAGGGCGATCACGATGCCGGTCCGGTCCTTTCCGGCGCTGCAATGCACCAGTGCCGGGAACGCGTCCGCGGCGCACAGCACCTTGATCGCCTCAGCTATCGCGCCGGCGCAGTCGTCGACCATGAAGCGGTAGATGGCATCGAGTTCCGGCGGCAGCGGCTGCAGGTCACCGCGCAGGATCGAGACGTGCGCGCGCCGGACGGCCAGCCCCTCCAGCAAGCTCGGCGCGATCTGCGTCTCGGACTGGGTGCGCAGGTCAACGACGGTGCGCACGTTGAGGCTGCGCAGCACGGCCAGGCCATCGGCATCGAGCGCGTGCAGCGCGTCGGACCGCAGCAGCGTGCGCCAGCGGACCGAGCCGCCACCACGAACCGGGTAGTTGCCAAGATCGCGCAGGTTGAGCAGGCCGGCCAGGGCGATGCGCCGTCCGTCCGCCAGCGTCAGTGCGTCAATCTCAGGCTGACCAAGCGGCCGTTCGACTTCCGGCCGTGCCGTACCGGCGGACTGCGTCACGCTCGTGCTCCGTTCCTGCTCGTTGGTCTGCATTGGCACCATCTCACGGCCAGCTTGCCTGCTAGCCTCGCGCTCCTGGCCGGCTGGTTAACTGCGCCAACTAGTGAACAGCGACTGCCGGTACCGTAACCGGGTAGCGAAGGGATAGGCGATGACGCGACTTGGCGGCATGTACGGCCCGGATGCCACGTTCCTCGGCGTTCCGCGCGCCGACCTGGCTGACCCGGCATCCTGGGCGGACACCGACATCCTGATCATCGGGGCTCCGTTCGACGGCGGGACATCGCACCGGCCGGGTGCTCGCTTCGGGCCGCAGGCCATCCGGTTCACTGACTACCTGCCGCACGACGGATCGAGGCCGCACCTGGCTCTGGGCGTCGACCCGCTGGCCGAGCTCAAGGTCGCCGACGCCGGCGACATCGAGATGCCGTCCGGCGACACCGAGCTGTCCCTGCGCCGTCTGGAGGAAGCGGTCTACCAGGCTTGTCAGGGCGGTGCCGTGCCGGTCATCCTCGGCGGCGATCACAGCATCGCCCTGCCAGACGCAACCGGCGTCGCCCGGCACGCCGGCTGGGGCCGGGTGTCCATGATCCACTTCGATGCTCACGCCGACACGGGCGATACCCAGTTCGGCGCCCTGCACGGCCACGGCACCCCGATGCGCCGCCTGATCGAGTCCGGCGCGGTCCGCGGGGACCGGTTCCTGCAGATCGGCCTGCGCGGCTACTGGCCGGAGCCGGAGACGCTGGACTGGATGGCGAGCCAGCAGATGCGCAGTTTCGAGATGGCCGAGGTCACGTTCCGGGGCCTGGACGAATGCCTCACCGAGGCGTTCGCGATCGCGACCGATGAATGCGACGGGGTCTTCCTGTCCGTCGACGTCGACGTCGTCGACCCGGGGATGGCGCCGGGAACCGGCACGCCCGAGCCAGGCGGCCTCACCAGCCGCCAGCTGCTCGACGCCGTCCGCCGCATCGCCATGGAGCTTCCGCTGGCCGGCATCGACATCGTGGAGGTAGCGCCGCCATTCGACCATGCCGAGGTGACGGCCTACCTGGCCAACCGGGTGGTGCTGGAGGCACTGTCCGGGATCGCCTGGCGGCGGCGCGCGCTGGCCGGCGACCCCGGCCGCCCAGCGCGCAATCCGGCTGACCCGCTGCTGCTGGGCCGTGGCGGCCCGGCACCGGACGCTAACGCGCCAGGATCGTGATCAGGAAGATCAGCGAGTCGTACAGGAAGTGGGCCAGGATCGGCCGGCTGAGCTTGCCATGCTTCTGGAAGGAGCGGGTCAGGAAGTATCCGAGCGGCAGCGTCAGCACCGCTCCCAGCCCGTAGTAGACGTGATAGCTGGTGCGCAATGCGAGGCTCAGCCAGAATGCCGGCCAGGGCCTCCAGCCGAGCTGGTCCAGCCGGGTGAGCAGGTATCCGCTGACGGCGGTCTCCTCAGCGATCGCGGTAATCAGCGCCTGACTCAGGCCGAAGATGATGTAGTAAGCCGGCACGTGCAGTCGGCCGGCCGTATTGACCAGCGGCGAGTGCCGCAGCAACGTGAACGGGATGGCCAGCAGGAACTCACAGCCCAGGCCCGCCGCCATCAGGCCGAAGGCGACGCCGATGTCAGGCAGCCGGGCCCTGGTCAGGCCCAGGTCAGCGGGACTTTGCCCGGTCCTGGCCAGCAGCAGCAGCGCAAGCGGGACTACGGCAGCTACCGGCAGATAGCTGAGCAGCCCCAGGATGACGTTGAGCACCGGCTGATGCGGGTCGTAGGTCGGCAGCTGGGTGAGGCTGACATGCGAGGTCTCGTGCACCGCCAGCGTCAGTACCGCGCTGATGATCCACGGCGCCAGCAACGCGACCATGACCAGCCTGGTCTCGGCTACCAGGTCGCGCCGGCTCGGCTCGTGCGACCGCGCCGGTGAGCGCGGCCCGGGCGGCACCCAGAACTGCCAGTCAGGCGGGGCGGCAGGCCAGTCGGCGGGCGGGCTCCAGCCAGCAGGGGGCTGCCATCCGGGCGGCGCTTCCGGCCATCCGGGCGCTGGCCGCCAGATCATGTTCTGCGGGTGCACACCACCATCATGCGGGCAGCCGGGCTAAGCCGCGTGACCGACCGGGCCGTCCGGTCGCTGTCCCGGTGGTTCTCCTGGCCGTTCCAGCAGTTGCGACCGCCGCAGGTCTGCCTCGATCGCCTGCAGGCTGCGGCCCTTGGTCTCCGGCACCCGGCGCACGAAGAACCAGATCGCTACCAGAGTCAGGACGGCGAACAGCGAGAAGACGCCGGTCCCGCCGATCGCGCTCAGCAGCGTCAGGAACGAGATCGTGACCAGGAAGTTGGCCGCCCAGTTCGCCAGGCTGGCCACGCCCATCGCGGTGCCGCGCACCCGCTGCGGGTAGATCTCGGAGATCATCAGCCAGAACACCGGGCCGAGCCCGATCGCGAACGAGCCGGTGTAGACGACCAGCGCCGCGATCGCCACCGCGGCCCGCGCGCCGGTCAGGTGCGTGCCGCCGGCGAACGCGAGCGCGGCCGCGCTCATGCCCACCGCCATTCCGGCGCTTCCCCTGATCAGCAGCGGACGCCGGCCAGCCCGGTCAAGCAGCCTGACCGCCACGATGGTCATCGCGACGTTCACGGCGCCGATGCCGGCGTTGGCCAGCAGCGCCGAGGACTGGCCCAGGCCTGCGTCGTGCAGCAGTGACGGCGCGTAGTAGATGACCGTGTTGATACCGGTCATCTGCTGGAATACGGCCATCAGCACGCCAACGGCCAGGGCTGGCCGCACGGTGCGGCTGAGCACCTCGCGGAGCCCGGCCCGGCCCTGGCTGATGACCTCACGGATCTCGGCAACTTCCCGGCCCACCTCGCCGGACGGCCGCAGCCTTGCCAGTACCGACCGCGCCTCGTCGTCCCGGCCGCGCTCGATCAGCCAGTACGGGCTCTCGCGCTGAGTCAGGATGCCGCCGAACAGCAGTACCGCCGGTATCGCGGCCAGCCCGAACATCAGCCGCCAGTCACCGGATGAGGAAAGGCCGTAGTCGACCAGGTAGGAAATGAGGATGCCGATGGTGATCGCCAGCTGGTTAAGGCTGACCAGGCCGCCGCGGAAGCGTGGCGGCGCGATCTCCCCGATGTACAGCGGCACGACCATCGACGACGAGCCCACCGCGAGGCCGATGACGAACCGGGCTATCAGCAAGACCGGGTAGGTCGGCGTGACTGCGGCCAGCAGCACACCCAGCACGAACACCACGGCGGTGATCATGATCGTGGGCTTGCGGCCGATCCGGCCCGATAGCCGTCCGGCCGCCAGCGCGCCGGCCATCGCGCCGACCAGCAGCAAGCTGGTGACCAGCTCCAGCTGGAAGTTCGACAGCCCGCCAAACTGCGTCCGGAGGAACAGCAATGCGCCAGATACCACGCCGGTGTCGTAGCCGAACAGCAGCCCACCGAGCGCGGTGATCGCCGCTCCGCCGGTGACCCGGCGCATGATGGCCGCATCGGGCGCCGCGGCTGGCCCGCCGCCTGCGGGCGGATTGGCCTCGGCAGCCGGGTTGCCTGCCGGATGCTCGGGCTCCGAAGGCCCGTTCCCGCCAGAAGTCGCCATGTCGCCCCCAGGAGCGAGATATACCCACCCACGGCGGCGGCCCCTCGGGACAACCAGGGAAAGGTGCCCCACGGGCCCGCTCCCTCGCCGGGGAGCCGAGCCGCGGCAGTGCGTGCCAGGAGCATGGGGACGACGAGCGGGGAGGTTGATGGGATGGGGGCATCACAACGAGGCCATCTATAGTTGGTGAATGCTGGACGTGACCCGGCTTCGGGTACTCGTCGCGGTCGCGAGGAACGGTTCCGTCACGGCGGCGGCACGAGAGCTGAACTATGCCCAGCCGTCCGTCAGCCACCACATCGCCCGGCTCGAGTCCGAGACCGGTGCCCGGCTGCTGGAACGCGTCGGCCGGGGCGTCCGGCTGACCGACGCTGGCCGGCTGCTTGCCGAGCGGGCCGAGGAGATCATCGGCCGGCTGGACGCCGCCGAGACCGAGCTTGCCGCCCACGTCGGCCTGCGGGAAGGCCGGGTGCGGCTGGCCGCGTTCCCGTCCGCACTCGGCACGCTGGTCCCGGCCGCGGCGACGATGCTGGCCGCGGAGGCACCCGGGATGGAGTTCGTCCTCACCGAAGCCGAGCCGCCGGAGGCGCTGCGGATGCTCCGTGCTGGCTACGTCGACGTGGCCGTGGTCTTCCAGCACTACCGGGCCGATCTTGACCCGTGCCCGCCAGAGCCCGCCGACGAGGGCACCCGCGGAACGCTGCTGGTCGACGAGGCTGTCCACCTGGTGACCGCGGCAGCCGCCGGGCCGCCGGCGTCCGACCTGGCCGCCTACGCGGACAGCCGGTGGATTGCCGGCTGCGAGCGCTGCCGTAGCTCGCTGGTCCGGCAGTGCGAGTCAGCCGGGTTCACCCCGCAGATCTCGTTCACCACCGACGACTACCTCGCGGTACAGGCCCTCGTGGCCGCTGGTCTCGGCGTCACCACGCTGCCGGAGCTGTGCCTGCGGGTAGCCAGGCATCCCGGCATCGCCAGCACTCCGCTGCCCGGCGCCCGGCGGCACATCTTCGCCGTGACCTACGGCCAGCCGCCGTACCCCGTCGCCGCTACCCGCCTGATCGACATGCTCAAGCGGGTGGCGATCCGGCTCGCCGCCTAGATCTTGGTGGCCTGATCCGCCCAGTACGGATCTCGCAGCCGCCGCTTGAGCAGCTTGCCGCTCGGGTCCCTGGGCAGATCGGCAGCGAAGTCGATAGATTTCGGCCATTTCATCCTGGCCAGTTTGCCGTCAAGGCCCGCCAGGATCTCGGCGGCCAGGCCGTCACCGGGCTCGACGCCGACGGCTGGCTGGACGACTGCCTTGATCTGCTCGCCCCACTCCTCGTCCGGAATGCCGAAGACCGCGACGTCGGCCACCTTCGGGTTCATGATGATCTCGGCCTCGATCTCGGCCGGGTAGATGTTGGCACCGCCCGAGATGATCATGTCGGACTTGCGGTCGCAGAGGAACAGGAAGCCGTCTTCGGTCAGGTAGCCGATGTCGCCGACGGTGAAGTAACCGCGCAGCCTGCTCGCCTCAGTCTTGGCCTTGTCACCGTAGTACTCGAACTCGGCGAAGCCCATCTTCATGTAGACGGTGCCCGGCGTCCCGGCCGGAAGGGAGTTCCCGTCCTCGTCAGCGATGAGCACTTCGCTGATCGGCCAGGCGGTGCCGACGGTGCCGGGATGGGCGAGCCAGTCATGCGGCGACGCGATCGTGCCACCGCCTTCGGTCGCCGCGTAGTACTCCCAGACGCATGGTCCCCACCAGTCCAGCATTTCCTGCTTGATCCCCACCGGGCAGGGCGCCGCGGCGTGGATCAGCCAGCGCATGGACGACAGGTCATACGTGGCCTTGACCTCGTCGGGCAGCGACAGCATCCGCTTGAACTGAGTCGGCACCATGTGCGAGCTGGTGCACCGGTAACGCTCGGTGAGCGCCAGCGCGGTCTCCGCGTCGAATCCGTCCATGCAGACCAGCGTGTGGCCGAGATGCAGGGCGCCGCCGCCGAACACGGTGACCGCGGTGTGGTAGTTCGGTGAGGTCAGCAGGTGGGCATTCGGCTGGCCGTCGGTGACGCCGAAGAAGGACAGCAGCCCCGCGCCCAGGACGACCGCGTCGTCCGGATCCAGTCCCGTCAGCCCGCGCCGCACGCCCTTCGGCCGGCCGGTGGTGCCCGAGGTGTAGTGCATCGTCGTCCCCGCGGTCCGGTCGTCGGGCAGCGTCGCGGGCTGACCCGCGCGCAGCTCGCGGACATCGGTGAAGCCCGGTATGTCGCCGTAGCTGAACCGTGCTGCGGCGGGGATGCCCGCCTGGTCGGCGATCTGGACGCCGAGCTGGGCAAACTTTTCGTGGACGAAGAACGCCCTGGCGCCGCAGTCAGCCGCGATGTAGGCAGCCTCGGAGGCGGTGAAGTGCCAGTTGATCGGGGTGAGGTACCAGCCTGCCTGAAGAGCGGCGAGGTACACCTCGACCGGTGCCGAGCCATTCGGCGCGATGGCGGCAATGCCGTCACCGGGCTTGAGGCCACGCGCCCTCAGCGCATGGGTCAGCTGATTGACCCGGCCGAGCAAGTCTCCCGCCGCGTGCTGCGTGCCGTCGGGATCGATCACTGCGATCCAGCCCGGATCTTCCTCTGCCCGGCGCCAGAATCCCTTCGATCCCACTGCCACCTCCCGGCCGCATGTCTGCTCCGCTGGACGCCTCCGGGGCGTCTAGGGATAGGACACCATAGGACAGCCCTGACCGGCTAGCCGGAGTTTCCGGTGATCTTGCAGTGGGCTGAGGGTTCCTGCTGGTCAGCAGCGCGTGAGGGCTGTTTTGCGCGTATGACCTAACTCCGGGGCGCCCGCTGGCCGAGGCCGAAGATCTGGTAGAGCTGGGGCTGGTTGCCGGTGAGCTCGGTGGTCATGCGGCGGGCTTTGGGCCGGCCTGCGGTGGAGGGGTAGATCAGGACGGTCTCGCCGATGCCGGCGAGCTGGGACAGCAGTTCGCGTACCGACAGGTTCAGGCCTTGCCTGCGGGCCTGGTAGCGCATGAGGTGGGCGATCTGCAGGGCCAGGACGCAGGTGAACACGTGGACGCGGATGTTGTGCTCGGTCCAGTGGTGCATGGGCGAGAAGGAGACGACGCGGGTGTCTTTGAGCTGGCGGAAGGAGAACTCGGCTTCGGACTGGGACCGGTAAGCGGCCACAACGTCGGCGACGGTCCAGTTGTCGTGGTCGGTGATGAGCACGTGCTTGCCGAAGATCTCTTCTTCCAGCGCAGCGCGCGCGTGCTGGTCGATCTGCCAGGAAAGCCGCAGGTCTTTCGGCTGGTCGCCGGCCAGCTGCCAGGTGATGACGCGCCGCACCCACGGCTTGCTGGTGATGGAGGTGATCTCGGCCTCTACCTTGTCCCGGCCGCGGCGGGTCTTGCCGCGGGCCAGGACGGCGGCAAGGTCGCCGAGCTTGCGGCCGGCCTTGGCCAGGGTGGTGCCGTCGAACCCGGCGGCCTGGCTGTCGCGCAGCTCGGGTGAGTGGGTCAGGATCGCGCGGCGCCCGGCGCCGTAGACGGTGCGGCGGGTGTCGAACGCGGTCAGCTTCCCGAACCTCTGCTCGTCGACGAGCGTGCGCGCGCTGGCGGGCAGGCTGGTGAGGTCGGGGCAGTCGGAGGCGGGGACCGAGCCGACGTAGCGCAGCCCGGTGCCGGCCAGGTGGGCGAAGTTGTCCTCGCTGTTCTGGCCCGCGTCGAACACTACCGTCAGATCAGCGGGCTGCTGGCCGAGCGCCGCGGCGATGTGCTCGTACCGGCCGCGAAGCTGATCGACCATGGCGGTGAACTGGGTGACGTCCGGCCGGTCGCCGGGGTAGGCGTGCCAGGTCAGCGGGATCCCCCCGTCACGGGTGACGACCAGGCCCAGGCCGACCAGCCGCAGGTCAGACCGTTTCTGCTTGGCCTTGCCCCGCTGGGCGACCGGCGCCCTGGCGTTGCCGGTGTCGATGAAGGTAGCGAAGTTGGTCATGTCCAGCGCCACGCTCGACACGTCGACGCCGGAAACCTCCACGATCCTGGCCGCGATCTTCGCCGACGCCTGCTCCAGCTGCGCTGGCGTGACCGCGTGCATGGCGTCCCAGAACCGGCGGTGATCCAGCGCGCTGGCGGGAACCCTGGTGAACCGGTCCGCGGCGGTGGTGCGCCACCAGTCCGCGAACCCGGCCTTCGAGCACGGCGCGACCAGCCGGTTCAGCGCCGCCAGCGCCAGGTAGGTCCCGGTCGACAGCGGCTGCCCCGCCGGGCGGCGGCCGGCCGCCTCGTCGATCAGCCCGATCACGCCGAGTTCCTCCAGGACGCCCCACGCCGCCGCCACGTCCCCGAACGCCAGGTGGCGGGTCCGGGCCGGCGTCACCGCGGCCTCCCGCGCTTGCAGCATGGCCTCGATGTCGGCGGCGCTGCCCACATACCGCTCTGACACCATCTTCGGCACCCCGTCCACGCGGGCCATCTCGCGCAGGTACCAGTACGTCTTCCCGCCGACCTTCTTCGGGTACAGGCT
>DAHVAR010000087.1 GCA_027314515.1 Actinomycetota bacterium | reverse complement strand
GCGGTACGGAATCGCCGAGCTGGAGATCTTCGGCTCGTCAGCACGTGGCACTGCGCGTCCGGATAGCGATGTCGACATCTTGTACACCGTCCTGCCGGGGAGGAAGCTCGGCTGGGAGATCGAGGACCTAGCGGACGAGCTGACTGGGCTGTTCCGGCGTCCGGTTGACCTGGTGTCGCGCCGGGCCCTGCACCCGTTGCTGCGCCAGACGGTGCTCGCTGAGGCCCGGCCCCTCTATGCGGCCTGACGTTCTCCTGATCACTGAGATGATCGACGCCGCGGAGCAAGCGTCGCGGCTTGTCCAGGGCGTGAGCGCCGAGCAGCTTGAGGCAGATCGAGAGCGGCGAGACGCGCTGCTGTGGAACTTCACTGTACTCGAGGAAGCAGCCGGCCAGGTGACGGACGAGACCAAGGCGAAGTTCCCGCATGTTCAATGGCGGCAGCCGACACGACTGCGGAACAGGGTCGTTCACGGATACTGGTCCGTTGACGTGGATGTGCTGCACACAACGGCCACAGCGCAGTTGCCTGCGTTCGCAGCGGACTTGCGCCAGGTACTTGACGGCTATAGCAGCCGAGGACGACCAGACCGGTTGACGATTCCCGGTCCGGTGGCGCCTCACGGCAAGTCGCGCCGTTGGCGGAGCGCGGCCCGTCCGCTCCTGCCGCGACTTTGACCCAGCCGGACGTGTGCTTCCGGTGGATATCCATGCCACCTACGATGGGCATCGGGACCTCCTCACGCTCCCGAGGGTGCCCAGGCGCCCGCACGCGAATGTGCTTTCACACCGCGACCACCGACACTCCGTCCATATCCGCCGTCAGCGCCCGCAAGTGGTCCGGATCACGGGTGAGGATGCGCACCTTCTGGCCGAGTCCGCTGGCTGTCGCCGCGACTATGGCGTCGACGGTATCGGCCCTGCCCGTCCGGCCCAGCAGTTCCCCCGCGGCCCTGCCGACACCTGGGGTGACAGGCTGCGAAACCGCACCCTGCAGCAGGCTGTGCACGCGAGCATCACGGGGACCGCCTCGCAGTGTCTCGGCCAGCGTGACGGCACTGACATGGATCGTGGCGCCAAGGCGCTCGGCGAGCGCCAGCTCCGCCCGGACCCGCGGGGAACCGGCCGCAGCGGCGCTCAGGCCTTCCGAGTCAAGAAGAACAGCATCCGGCAGCACCAGCGGTCTCAGTCCCCGGCGCCGAGCCAATCGCCCCGGACCTCCTCCAGCAACCTTGCCGGGATAGGGCCGTGCTCGTCTTCCTGCTCGGCGAGCCAGGCCCGCAGCGCACTTCTCCGTTCCTGGTCCTCAAGCGCCTCAGCCACGTAGCTGGACAAGCCTCGCGTGCCCACCCGGCCCCGGATTCGCTGCAGCAACCCGGCCGGCAGCGTAACTGACACCTTCGCGTACTCGGCAGCCACGGCTGCAATCCTACCGCCGGTAGGATTTGCCTGCAACAAGAGCGCGCCAGCCAGCGGCACGTCGTGGGTCAGCTTCCCGGCCGATCAGTCTGGTCGCCAGCGGCCCGGTCAGCGTGCCCTTCTGCAGCCCCGACGTGACGTCGGTGTCCAGGACCGCCGGTTCCAGGGCCACCGGTCAGGCCAGGTCGCGGTGACGCTCGGCGTAGGTGAACGCCAGGAACTCTTCCATCTCCTGGTCGGACTCGAAGGTGTCAGCAGCCAGCTCATCAAGCGACCGCAACGGCCGGGCCTTCTTGGCCGCCAACAGCTGCGCCACCGACTGCCGGGGCCGCACCGGCGCCGCGCCCGGCCGCCCTGCGCCTGAAGAACTCACCACAGCCTCCACCTCCTCCTGCCAGCCGACACTCGGCTAGCAGCACAGGCGCGGTCGCTATGGCCCGCGGCTGCCGCCGCGCAGGTAGGCCAGACCAGATCGGAAGCCGCGAGCCACAGGCCTGCGAGTCGGAGTCCGTAACCTGCCCCTGGCTAGTGCCAGCGGCTGGAAGGCCACCCGGCCGCTGAAGCGGCCTTCCGCCGCGCGGTCAGGCGGTACCTCGAGGTGCCGCAGCCGTCGGTGTCCCCGGCGGTTCAGTAGCTCAAGGAAAAAGCTGTGCCATCTGGGCTCCGGAGTCTGCTAGACCCGGAGCAGGGCCGTACTGACTGCGAGTAATGTCTCAAGGGTCACCTTGCAATCTCCGTTGTGCATCAGGCAGGTCTCGCCAGCGGGGTGAGCGGTAGGGCTGCCGCAACGCCAGGCATTATCGATGCTGTGGGCTTCCGGATTCGGGCAGGAGTCAAGCTAATTGGTTGAAGCTGTGCTCCGGGGCCGGGGCCGAAAGACAACGAGTCGCAGGGCGACGAGCCGGATGGCTGACGCGGCGCTCGGTTATGCCGCCATGGGCTGGCCTGTCTGCCCTGGCGCGTTCGCACCTGGCCGGGTGCAGCGCTCCTGCTTGGCTGGCCGGTCGTGTTCGTGTGACCGGATCGGCTGCCCGTCGCCTGGCGCGCATCCTGTCTCGCCGGCCTGGCAGCTACTCGCCAGCACGGATCCTGAGCTCGTAGCCCGATGGTGGCTGACGATGCCCGAGGCCAA
>DAHVAR010000086.1 GCA_027314515.1 Actinomycetota bacterium | reverse complement strand
CGCCTGTCGGCGTGGCGGCCTGGCGCGTAGCCGCGTGTTGCGGCGTGCCGCCCCGGCCGGAAGCCAGAGGCAGATCAGGTCCGTCGGTCTCAGCAGCCACAAGTTGCAGTGTGGCGAACGGAGTCATGGCGCCGCGGCTCGGCGAGACCGCACTGACCGGATCGAAATATCCGGACTGGCGGCCAGCAGCTGCGGGTTCGGGTGCTGACACGTTAGGCCCACCAGGCGTTTCTCCTTTGCCACGATCGTGAGATCACTGGCTGACCACCTGCGGTGGCGACCGCGCTGGGCAGCCACTACGCCTGCAGCGCACGGCAGATTGACGAGCATAGTTCATTGTAATAAATTCCATTTAATGGAAGGCACTTCATCGCGGCTGGAGGCGGGGCGCCTGCCTGGGACAGGCGCGCCGCCCAAGCCCTGGCATGAGGTGCACAGGGCACTGGCCGACCCGCTGCGGATCCGGCTCCTGGAGTGGCTGGCCGAAGAGCCCCGGTCGGCACGGCAGCTGGCCGGCTGCGCCGGGATGCCGGCTGACCGCCTTTACTACCACCTCGGCCAGCTGGAGCAGGCGGGCCTGATCGAGGTTGTCAGCTACCGGCGGCTGGCCCGCGGAAAAGCCGAACGGGTTTATGCGCGCGCCGAGACCGAGCCGCCCGGCGACGACGCCAGCCCGGAGCAGACAGCCGCGTTCCTCGGATCGGTGCTGGAAGCCACCGCGATGGACATCACAGCGGCATACCAGGCCCGGCAGTCGGGCCATCGCCGGGAGGTTGACCTGCACCGGGGTGCGCTCCGGCTCACCGATCAGGCGCTGGCCGAACTGCGCGGCTACATCGGGCAGTTCGCCGAGCGGTTCGCTGATCCCGGCGCAGACGGAACCTGGACCCGAGTGGTCCTGGCGCTCGTCGACGTGCAAGACCGCCCGGCTGCCGACCCTCCGCCAGGGAGCCCAGCATGAGCGATACCACCTCACGGCACGCCGACCCCGCCGTCCGCGCCTCCGACGCCGAACGAGAGCACACCGTGGCGCTGCTGCAGCATGGCTTCGCCGATGGCCGGTTGACCCAGGACGAACTCGAGGAGCGAGCCGCCGCCTTCGCGGCGCGGACCACGTCCGAGCTGACCGATCTCACTGCCGACCTGCCTGCCTGGGAGCAACCGCCACGGCCGGGCCGGGTCCTGGACCGGCGCCTGCTGTGCATCCTGCTGTGCGTCCACCCGCCGGCTGCCCTGGTCTACTGGCTGCTACACCGAGAGGGTCGTGACGGCGATCCGCGACGCCCACGTGCGGGCCAACGTGGCGGCATCGACTCAGGACCCAACCGCCCCGCCCGAGACCTGACGCCGCCGGCTTAGTCAGCGCGGCGCGCACCGGATCGCCCCGCCGCCGCGACACCTGACCGGCTCGCCCTGACACAGATGCGATGGAATCGGAAACCGGCCGCTTCTGTTGCGGTCGGCGGAACGTTTCCCGGCGGGCGGCCAGCCATGATCCCGCAGCCGCTGAACGGGAACGTTTGCGGCTGGTTTTTCGTACTTGGGTTGCGAACCTGCCAGAGGCCAGGATGGCGGCTAAGAGTCCGGCGTATCCGCAACGGCTCGCGACGGGCAGCGCGGGAGGCCAGACATGACGAGGACGCTCGGGCGACCGGCCGGGTTCGCGGTCGTTCTCGCGACGGCCGCCATCGGGCTGGCCGCATGCGGCGCGTCCGCCTCCCCGCAGGTCGCCGGCATGCGGAAGGGCGGCAGCCAGCGCGGCCTCAGGGCGGCCAGCGCGCAGAGCGCGAGTGCGAGTGTCGCCATCGATCCGGCCTATTTCAGCCCTGGCGCATGTGTCGCGTTCCCGCCCACGTCGGGGAACCGGCACCTGACCGTGTTCCTGGACGCTGGCCACGGCGGACTTGACCCTGGCGCGGTGGGCATCACCAGGACCGGGCGAGTGATCTACGAGGCTGATCAGACCCTGCCCGTCGTGCTGGACACAATGGCCATCCTGCGCGGCGAGGGCTTCCGGGTCGTCGTGTCGAGGACCGGGCCGAGCACGGTCCTGCGACTCAAGGCCGGCGACGTGTCAGGGCACATCCTGACCGTCACCGGCGCTCGCGACGATGTGGCCGCCAGGGACGTCTGCGCCAACCTGGCGCACGCAGACGTGCTTGTCGGCGTCTACTTCAACGCGGGCGCGAGTGCCGCCAACGCCGGCTGCATCACCGCTTATGACTCTGCCCGCCCCTTCGCTGCCGACAACCGTCGGCTGGCCAGCCTGGTGCAATCGGATGTCCTCGCGGCGATGAACGCGCAGGGCTGGCAGATCCCGGACGCCGGAGTCCGCAACGACCAGGGGCTCGGCTCATCGCTAGGCCCCGGAAGCCTTGGCTACGGCCATCTCCTGCTGCTTGGCCCGGCCAAGGAGGGCTACTTCAGCACGCCTAGCAGGATGCCGGGAGCGCTGGTGGAGCCGCTGTTCATCACCGACCCCTTCGAAGGCTCGATCGCTGCCAGCGGCCGCGGCCAGCGGGTGATCGCGCGCGGGCTGGCCCGCGCCATCGAACAGTACTTCGCCGCGCCCGGCAGCTCACCGGCCGATGGCTGAGGGGATGTCATGCAGATACCGCCGGTCAGCAGGTCAGCCCGAGAACGTAGCCCGCAATCAGGTCAGTTTCTTACATCGGCCTGCAGTGCCCGGCTGCTCGCGGACGGGCCACAGGGATGTCACGCGGCAATCCTCAGCCGCGCACCGCCAGGTCACCGAGCCGGTCGTCGGGCAATCCCCAGCCGGCGAGTACCTCACGCAGCTGATCACGTTCCGCGGCGCTGATGACGGGCTTGGTCTGCACCAGCACCGCCATGAGCAGGTCGAGCAGTTCGTCCCACTCGCCACCGCGTGCCATCGAGCGCAGCCCGTCGAGTTCGCCCGGCGGCACGCGATCAGCGAATACCTCGGGCAGCATGGCAGTCCGCGTCGCCAGCTCGGCCTCGTCCATCGTTACCCAGCCTTCTCTTGTGTAGTGCCGGCCCGGCCTGGTTCTGGCCATGCCGTCCAGATCCTGCCATCGGGCAGGACGACGGTAGTGATGCGCACGCCTTCGCGCTCGCCGGTCACCCGCCAGCGCGTGTTGGATTCCTGCCAGTGCACCTCGCCCGGACGGCGGGCGACGTCCTCAACAACCGAGACGACCTTGTCGTCCGCCCAGCCCTCGGGGAATTCGCTCTTCCGAGGGCGTCCGGTGCCGTGCCGGTGCCCCCCGCCGGGCTCGCCGGGGCCGTCACCGTCCAGCATGTGCCGAACTCGATCACCGGTCATCCGGATCTCGTCCTCCTTCGGCCGGTCGGCGCTTCCGCGCACGTCGGGCGCCGCCCATCCGCCCCCGCGGGCACGATCGCCTGGCGATTCCGGGCCCGACTCCGGTCGTCTCACCGCAGCGTCGTCAGCGCGCCGGGATCCTGGGACCTCGCTGGCGTAGCGCGCCGACGAGGGGTGGCCGTCGGGCATCCGGTCCAGGCGTTGCGTGAGGTCAGCGCGGGCGAGCCCCTCCTGATCAGGAGGGCGCTGATCAGGAGAACGCTGGCCGTCGCGGGGATCGGGCTGATCCGGGCCGGTCGGCCAGTCCGAACCGGGCCGCGCGCTGCCTCTCATGGCAGGAGCCTAGATATCGGTGCGTTTCGCTAGCGTTGCCATGCCGTTTCCGTGATCGGTCGCCCGTGTCACCTGCGTGACGCCCGTGCCGGACATGGCTGGCTGCTGGCCGGTCTCGAACCGCGGGCCGTCCTGGCTCAGCAGAGCCACCCGCGGTATGCCGGGCCATACCATGCTGAGTTCCGCTGCGGCGGTTGCCGGCATGCGTCACGGGCGGACTCGTGCATTTCCTCGGCAACGATCAGCGCCATGTCGTGGGGCGCTCGGAGGCGAGGGCATAGGGCCGCTTCACCCGGCTGGCGACTCGCTCCGCGGCTTCGTCGCTGGTGGTGATGCTGGTTGTTGCCGGCGCGCCGGCAGCGAGTTCGGGGAAGCCTGCCCAGATCTGCCCGGAATGCGGGAACTGCCTCAGCTGAGCCTGCCATACCGGCGGCTGCGGGCACGCGGGCTGGCGTTTGGGCCCCGAGGCCGGCATACGGTGGTGCTCAGGGGCGCGGCAGCGCTAGCGTGCCCGGCACGGCAGTAAGGAGCGAGATGCGCAAGGTCGGCCCGGTTGGCTTCGATCTCGACCTCACGCTGATCAACTCCCGGCCCGCGATCATGGCTGCCTGGTCCGCGGTCTCGGCGGAGCTAGGCGTGCTCATCGACCTCGCCCAGGTGGACCAGCGCATGGGCATCAAGCTGGAGGACGAGGTGAGCTACTGGTTCCCGGCCGACGGGCACCAGGTCGCGACCGACAGCTACCGGCGCCATTACCTGCGACTGGCCCCGCTGCTGACGTTCCCGCTTGCTGGCGCCGCCGCGTCGCTGGCGGCGGTCAGGCAGGCAGGGGAACGGGCAGTTATCGTCACGGCGAAGCACCAGGTCTCGGTGCAGCCGAGCCTCGACGCGGCCGGGCTGCAGGCGGACGAGGTATTCACGCACGTGCACGGACCGGAAAAGGCTGCGGTGCTCGCCTGCCTGAGCGCGGCCGTCTACGTCGGCGACACGCCGGCCGACATGGCTGCCGGCCAGTCAGCGGGCGCGCTCGCGATCGGCGTTCCGACTGGCTCGTTCAGTTCCGCCGATCTGCGGGCAGCTGGCGCTGCCGTTGTGCTCGGCTCGCTGGCGGACTTTCCGTCATGGTATGCAGGGTTCCGGGATGATACGACGCAGGAGCGCGAGCCTGATGGCCGCTGACATTCTGCTGCTCGCCGACAAGCTGTGGCGCGGCGAGGTGCGCACAAGTGAGTTCCACCCGGTTACGCAATCCGGCACGATCACGGAGATCTGCGAAGGCGTTGCCTTCCTCCCCGCGTTCGCCAACGTGACGGCCGTCAAGACGCCGGACGGCCTGGTCCTGGTGGACACCGGCAGCGTGATCGCGGCGCGGGAGAACCACCGCCAGCTACGGGGCTGGGCCGATCAGCGACTGCACACGGCCATCTACTCGCATGGGCACATCGATCATGTCTTCGGCGTCGGCCCGTGGGAAGCCGAGGCAGCCGAGCGAGGCTGGCCGGCTCCGGTGGTGCTCGCACACGAGGCGCTGCCGCTCCGCTTCGACCGGTACATCGCGACGGCTGGCTACAACGAGGTCATCAACCGGCGCCAGTTCGGCATCCGCGGCCTGCGCTGGCCGACGGAGTACCGCTATCCGGACCGGACGTACTCAGCCGAGCTCGCGATCGAGGTCGGCGGCACTGCGCTCGCGCTGCGGCACGAGAAGGGCGAGACCGACGACCATACAGTCACCTGGCTTGCTGACCGCCGGGTGCTGTGCTGCGGTGACCTGTTCATCTGGGCGTCGCCGAACGCCGGGAATCCGCAGAAGGTGCAGCGCTATCCGCTCGAGTGGGCGCAAGCGCTGCGCCGGATGCTCGCGCTGAAGCCGGAATACCTGCTGCCCGGCCATGGACTGCCGGTGGTCGGCGCGGACCGGGTAGCGCAGGCGCTCGGCGACACCGCCGAGCTGCTCGAGGCCCTCGTCAGCCAGACACTGGCGGTGATGAACGGCGGCGGCCGGCTGGACGAGGCGATCCACACGGTTGCGGTGCCGCGCCATCTGGCCGGCCGGCCCTATCTCCAGCCGGTGTACGACGAGCCGGAGTTCGTCGTCCGGACCGTCTGGCGGCAGTACGGCGGATGGTGGGACGGCAACCCGGCGACCCTGAAACCCGCGCCGGAGCGCGCGCTCGCCGCCGAACTCGCCGCGCTGGCGGGCGGGCCGGCCGTACTCGCCCGCCGGGCGGTCGAACTGGCCGAGGAAGCTGTGGCCGAAGGTAAGAAGGAGCGCGCCGTGCCGGCCGAGGGTGCGAAGGCAACTGCCCGCGACGCCGAGCTGGCCGGCCTGCGCGTAGCGGGCTTGCGTGGCGGTGAGGACGGACTGCGGCTCGCCGGGCACCTGGCCGAGTTCGCCTGGCAGGCCGCCCCGGATGACCCTGAGGTACAGCAGGCCCGGCATCGCGTCTTCACCATCCGTGCGGAGCGGGCGACATCCACCATGTCGAGCGGGGTATACCGATGGGCGGCCAGTGAGTCGTTCGGCGACCCATTCTCCGAGCAGTCAAACCTGGAGAGCTCATGACGACGATCGAGGGCATCAACCCGTCGGTTCCACCCGGCGGCACGGGCTGCGCCGAGTGCGAGGAAGCGGGCGGATGGTGGGTGCACCTGCGCCGCTGCGCGCGGTGCGGGCACATCGGCTGCTGTGATACCTCGCCAGAGCAGCATGCGACAAGGCACGCTAAGACCGCTGGTCATCCAGTTATCCGGAGTTTCGAGCCCGGGGAGTCGTGGTTCTGGGACTACCAGGCCGAGCAACTGTACGAGAGCGGCCCGTCGCTGGCCCCGCCCGAGCACCACCCCGAGGACCAGCCGGTGCCCGGCCCGGCCGGCCGCGTGCCCGGCGACTGGCAGGCGCACATCCACTACTGAGGTCCGCCCGCGCCGGGCCGGCCTTGGACGCTAGCCCGTTACCGCCGGAGCCGTCAGTCCAGCACGCCAGGCGATGCGTAGGAGAGCACGCGCCGCGCCGACAGCCGCAGCCAGCTGCTGGCCCAGTCGCCGCTGACCGCGGCGCGAACGTCGGCGGGCACCTCGCCCGGCGGCACGGGCACAGCCGGGCCTTCGATCAGGACGACCGCGTGCCGGTCCCGGTCGCCTTCGGCCACCACGAAGGTCAGCCACGGCATACTGCGCAGGTTCCGGTCACGGACCGCGCCCGCAACTGTCGGCAGCCAGAATGCCGCTCCGCGCCGGACGTAGGATGACATGGCCGCGTGCGGGCGGCCGTCTGGCCGCGCCGTGCCGATGACCGCGAACGCGCGCCGGTCAAGGTAGTCGGCTAGCTGCGAGCCGGACAGCCGGCGTTCTGCCGGGTACGACTGTGCAGTCGCCGCTGTCGCCGCGGCAAACGTGCGCTCCTGGGCCGCTGCTAGCTCGTCGGACATCGGTGCTCAACTCCGCGGTACGCCCTGCCACGACTCGATGAGCCGCGGCAACTCACGCAGCCGACCTATCACCGCGTCCGGCTCAGCAGCAGCGTACGGCGGAACGTCGCTATTCGGCACGAGGACCGCGCGCATGCCCGCGCGCTTAGCGCCATGCACGTCGTCGAACGGACGGTCACCGACGAAGACGCAGCCAGCCGGATCCGCTACTCCGATGGCGGTCATCGCGGCTCGGAAGGCCTCGGGGTGCGGCTTGGTCCAGTCGATCTCGCTGGTGTAGACGGCGGCGTCGATGAGGTCGAGGACGCCGTCCCGGCGAAAGATCTCTTCATGCCAGCGACGTGGCCACATCGTGTTAGAGAGCACCCCGATGCGAACGTCATTGGCGCGCAGGTAGCCAAGCAGGTCAGGCACGTCCGGGTCGGTAAAGGTATGCGGTTCCCAGGCACCGAGGTAACTGGCCAGGAACGCCTCCGTCGCTGTGACGCCTGCCAGTTCGAACAGCGTGCTCATGGTCGCGCTGCGCTGGTCGGTCCTGGACAGCCGCCACAGCTCGTCCTCTGCCGCGTGCAACGCGGCGGCGTACTTCGCTGCCTCGGCTGGCGGAAAGTGCGGCTCGCACACCCACGCCCACTGCGCGGCCGGGTCGATCGCGTGCCACGGGGTCAGCGTCCCGCCCCAGTCAAAGATCACCGCCTCGATTGCCACTCGGTGATCCTAACCATGCAAGCAACCAGAGCGCCGTTATGGTCGCGCTGCGCTGGATCACAGCGCCACTATGGTCCGGTGAGAAATTCCTGCCGGCAGCCTGTCGAATCCGGAGCGAGGCGCTCGTAGCAGAGGTGAGATGCGGCCGGAGAGGCCGCCGGGACAAAGGGGCCATGCGATGACGCAGTACCTGATCTCATTCGACGACGGTGCGATGACCTTCCCCGAGGAGGATCTGCCCGACGTGGCCAAGGCCGCGCACGCGGTGGCCCAGGAGGCACGGGCCGCCGGGGTGTGGGTCTTCAGCGCTGGGCTGGAAAGCCAGCCTGCGAGCATCGTGGCCACCGACGGGACGGTCACCGATGGCCCGTACCCGGAGACCAAGGAGGTCATCGGCGGGTTCGCGGTCGTCGACGTGCCCGCACGCGAGGATGCGCTGGAGTGGGCTGCCAAGATCGCCGTCGCCTGCCGCTGTGCTCAGGAGGTCCGCGAGCTCCTGCCCGATCCGACCGCCTGATCGAAGGCCCGCAACGGCCAGTTGATGCCCACCGCTCCCGAGCAGGACAATACGTCCTGGCATCGGCAGGCCCTCCGGACCCGCACAGCCGGCTGAGCCGGACCGCCGTGACGCGCCGAATGGGCGGCCGGCCGTGCGGGCCGGGACGCTGGCTGGGACACTAGGACGCTGGGCCATTGGCGTCATCGGAGCGGCCGTGACGCGGAAGGGACGAAGTGTCATGGCGGAACCGGGCGGGGTGGTCGAGGTGCACGGCGCAGCGGCCGTCGAGGGCGCCGTCGCGAAGCGCGACCGGGGCGACCCGGATGTCCTGGTTGCTCAAATTGAACGGACCCGTGAGGACCTGGCCCGGACCATCGACAGCCTGGCTGAGCGAGTGAGCCCGGCCAGCAACGTCCGTCTGCTGCGGGCCAAGCTCGCCGAGCAGGCAGCCAAGCCGGAGATCCAGCTGGGTGCCGCCGCAGTGGGCGCCGCGGTTGTCGGGCTGGCCATCATCAAGTTCTGGGCGCGCCGGCGCCGGGGTCGCTAGCTGCTCGCGCGGCTACAGGAATACCTTTCCCTCGCCACGGTAGCTGGGCACGGCAGCTGTCACCACGGTGCCGTCAACGAGGTGGAGCTCGCCGAATCGCTCGCACAACTCGCCCGCCTTGGCGTGCCTCATCCACACCCGGTCGCCGATCTTCAGGCGGTCGGCGGCGGTGCCGAGCAGTGGCGTCTGTACCTCGCCCGCGCCTTCCTCCCGGTCCAGCCGCAAGCCGCCTGGCAGATAGGGCGACGGCACCCGGCTGGCCGCGCCGGGGCCGGATGCGGGATAGCCGCCGCCGAGTGCGGTAACGACGCCGGGACCCGGCCGGCGGACGACCGGCAGGGCGAACATCGCGGCCGGCCGCCCGGTGAACCCGCGGTAGGCGTCAAATAGCGTCGGGTGATAGAGGCCAGAGCCAGCCCCGATCTCGGTCACCGCGGGTTCGGCCGCCGTGCGCTCCAGCGAGCCGGTGCCACCGCCGTTCACGAACTCCAGCGGGGTCAGTGAGCGGATCGCAGCGACAATAGCCGACCGCCGGCCAGCCAGCTCAGCTGCCGACAGGCGTTGCATGAGCCGCACGGCATGGGCGTACAGCGGGCGGCCCGGCGGGTTGTCGCCGACCCCGGCGATCTGTGCCTCGTAGGCCATCAGACCGGCAAGCCGCACGCCCGGGCGAGTCATGATCGTCTTGGCGAGCGCCACCGCATCGGCCGGCGTGCGAACCGGCGACCGTCTCGCTCCGGCCCGGAACCTGCCACCGAGCGCCTGGTAGCCCGCGTCGATGTCGATGGCGACCCGGACCGGATGCGGCCTCGCGGTCTTTGCAGCGGCTTTCTCGATCAGGTCGAGGTGCTCGACGCAGTCGACCATGACCGTAACCGATGCCGCGGCGGCCGCGTCGCCCGCCAGCCTGGCGAGGGCGGACCGGTCAGCGGTCGGGTAGGCCACCACGATGTCATTGCTGGTGCCGGTGCTTGCCAGCCAGAGCGCCTCGGGCAGGGTATAGGCCAGGACGCCGCGGAAGCCGTCCATCGCCAGCACCAGTTCGATGAGGTGGCGGCAGCGTACCGACTTGCTGGCCAGCCGGATCGGCTTGCCGCGGGCCCGGCTGACCATTGCGGCCGCGTTGGCGCGGAAGGCCGCCATGTCGACGATCGCAAACGGCGCGTCCAGGTGCGCGGTCGCTGCGCCGAACCGGGCCTCCTCGTCCGGGCTGCCGCTACGGCTCACTCGTCTGCCCTGGTCAGCGCCGTATATTCGGTAGCGGTCAGCAGGCCAGGCGGCAGCTCGCCGTCGGTCTCGTCCAGTTTCACCTTGAACAGCCAGCCCGAGCCATACGGATCGGAGTTGACCAGTCCGGGGTCGTCGTCGATTTCCGGATTCACCTGGCTGACCTCGCCGTCGACGGGGGAGTAGAGGTCGCTGACCGACTTGGTCGACTCGACCTCGCCGCACGGCTCGCCGGCGGTCACCCTCGTCCCGGCCACGGGTATGGAGACGAAGACCACGTCGCCGAGCGCTCGCTGGGCGTGGTCGGTGATCCCGACCGACGCGGTGTCCCCGCTAATGGCAACCCACTCGTGCTCTGGCGTGTAGTAGAGCTCGCTGGGAACGGTCATTTCTGGCCTCTCTCACACTGTCTTCCGGGCATGTGCCAACGCCGGCCTGGCTCAGGACCGGCGCCGGTAGAACGGCAATTCCACAAGTGTGGCCGGCTCGGCGCGGCCCCGGACATCGACGGCCAAGTCTGCCGTTCCCGCCCGGGCCGGGTCGCTGGCGCTAGCGGCGACGTCGGGGCGCACGTACGCCATCGCGATCGGGATGCCGAGGGTAGGCGATGGCGCGCCGCTGGTGATCACGCCGGCCGGCTGGCCGTTCAAGAGCACCTCATACCCGTGTCGCGGCACCCGGCGCGACTGCACGGTCAGGCCGATCAGTTGCCGGGCCGCGGGCTCCTGCGCGCGCCGGGCCAGCGCATCGCGGCCGACGAAGCCGCCGGGCTTGTCCAGCTTGACCACCCAGCCGAGGCCGGCGTCGAAGGGCGTCAGGTCGGCGCTGAGCTCGTTCCCGTACAACGGCATCCCGGCCTCGAGCCGGAGCGTGTCGCGGGCGGCAAGGCCGGCCGGGACCAGCCCGCCGGCAGCGCCGGCCTTGCTGAGCTCGGCCCACAGGTGCCCGGCGTCCGGCGGCGCCGCGAAGATCTCGAAGCCGTCCTCGCCGGTGTAGCCGGTCCGCGCCAGCAGCACCGAGCAGCCTGCGACCTCCGCGGGGTAACTGGCGTAATACTTCACGCCGGCCAGGTCGATACTCGTCAGCGGCCCGACAATGGCCGCCGAACGCGGTCCCTGCACGGCGATCAGCGCGTACCCGGCGGTCCGGTCGGTGACTTCGGCGTCGTAGCCGGCCGCGCGCTCGGTCAGCGCGGCGCCGACGCTGGCGGTGTTCGAAGCGTTCGCGACGACGAGGAACTCGGTGCCGGCGAGCCGGTAGACGATCAGGTCGTCGATGACACCGCCGTCCTCCGCGCAGATCATGGTGTACCTGGCCCGGCCCGGCGTGAGCGCTGACGGCTCGCCGGTGACGGCGAAGTCAAGAGCCGCCGCGGCGCCGGGGCCGGTGACGGAGAATTCCCCCATGTGCGACAGGTCGAACAAGCCGGCCGCGGTCCGGACGGCATTATGCTCGGCAGTCTCGCTGCCGTACCGCAGCGGCATCAGCCAGCCGGCGAAGTCCGTCAGGCTGGCGCCGAGTTCCTCGTGAATGGCGGTGAGCGGGGTACGGCGCGGCGAGGACGGCCTGGCGGTCCCGGCGGGCGCGGAGTCTGTCACGACCACGGAGCCTACCGGCCGGCAGTTGTCCGCACCGGCTATGGCCCTGGGCAGAGCCTTCTCACCGCACCGGCGGGACCGCTCGCCGCGCGGGCGGGACCGCTCGCCGCGCCGGCGGGACCGACTGCCGTGGGTGCTACCGACAGCAGTAGCGTCAGTGATGTGGCTGGGCAACCAAGCGAGCTAGGGCAGGCTCAGGCAGAGGAGGCTAGGCATGGACGTGCTGACTGACGGTCAGATAGCTGAACGGCTGGCCGGCCTGACCGGCTGGGAACGGCAGGACGAGAGCATCGTCCGGGTCGCAACGCTCAAGGACTTCAAGGCGGCGGTGCTGTATGTCGGGGCAGTCGCCTATCTTGCCGAGGCGGCCAATCACCACCCGGACATCGCCGTCGCGTGGAACAAGGTGACGCTTACCCTGTCGACGCATTCCGCGGGCGGCCTCACCAGCAAGGACTTCGCGCTAGCCGAGCAGATCAGCGCGCTCGGCTGACCCGTGGCATCGAGCCGCGGGCCGTTACCGGCGACGTCTGCGGGCACAATGGGCGCCGGTTACCGATCGTGGCCCAACGAGGGGCGTCATTAGGTAACTCGCGCCCGTCCGGGCAAATATCCGCCAGCACGGGCCTTCCCGAGCGCGTCCATGCTGGCGGCCGGCGGAACAGCCGCTGGGCCGTTCCGCCGGGCCAGCCAGGCCTTCGCTGGCAAGTGGCGCCACGCCCCCGGGTGGCGCCGCTCACCAGGCGAAGAACCTCGCCGCTCGCCGCGACCTTCGTTTGCCGCACGCTGCCCGGGCCCCACGCCGGGCGGCACGCAGCCGGGCGATCCCGCCGGGGATCGAACGGCCCCCAGACGAAGGTCCCCCTCCGCGACTTACGGTTCCCCCATTTCCGCGCCGCGCCTTCCCCCGTCCCGGCTGAGCCGGGCCCCTTAGCGCCGCGTGGGACTCTAGTTATACACGGAGTCCCGGAGTGATCACAGCTAGTTAGAAAATTGCGTAGGCAGCCAGTGCACTACTTTTATTTGGCGGGACGTAATGGCGCTCCGCCGGTCCGCGACGGAGCGGATTTACGCGACCTAAACGGCACAAGTCAGCGTGGCGCTGCTGCGGGCGGCAATGCCTGCGCCGCGCCCGGGCATTGGCTCAGTCAAACTCGCACGGCAGGTGCTTGATGCCGTTGATAAAGGACGACAGCAGCCGGTCCGGCTCCGCGCTCGCCCGGATGCTCGGCACCCGGCTGAGCAACTCGCGGAGCATGGCGGTGATCTCGCGGCGGGCCAGGTGCGCGCCGAGGCAGAAGTGCGGTCCGGCCGCCCCGAACCCGACGTGCGGGTTGGGCGAGCGGGTGATGTCGAACCCGCCAGGATCGGCGAACACGGCGTCGTCCCGGTTGGCCGCCCAGTAGAACAGCACCGCCTTGTCGCCCTCGCGGTAGGCGTGCCCGTTCAGCGTGCAGTCCCTGGTCACCGAGCGGCGCATGAAGATGACCGGCGAGGCGTAGCGGACGACCTCCTCGACTGCGCCGGGCAGCCTCGCCTCCAGGTCGGCTAGCAGCAGTTCCCGCTGGTCCGGATGCTCCGTCAGCAGGTTCAGCGCGTGCGAGATCGCCGTCCTGGTGGTCTCGTTCCCGGCCACCACGAGCAGGATGAAGAACGAGCCGAGTTCGGCCGGCGTGAGCTGCTCACCATCGATATTGGCGGACGCGAGCGCGGTGATCACGTCGTCGCGGGGGTGCTCGGCGCGGTCCGCGGCGATCTCGGTGACCAGGTCAGCGAGATCCTTGCCGGAGGTCAGCAGCTGGGTGACGGCCTCATCCATGTTCTCGCTGATGAACTCGGGGTCAGCGCCGGAGAGGATGATGTTGGTGTTGCGCAGGACCATGTCATAGTGCTCGTCACCGATCCCCATCATCTCGCAGATGATCTCCAATGGCAGCCGCGCGGAGACATGCTGCACGAAGTCGCAAGGGCCCGTTTCCAGCAGGTCGTCAACGATGCCGGCCGCGGCGCGCTGGACGTCCTGCTCGAACTTCTTGATCATCTTGGGCGTGAACGCGCGGGACACGATCCGGCGGAGCCGGGCGTGCCGGGGATCATCCATGTTGATCATGGATCCGAAGTACTCGTTGAACTCGGCGGGAAGGTCCTCGATACTCGTCGCGCCGCGCGCGGAGGAGAACAGCTCTGGCTGGCGGCTCGCAGCGGACACGTCCGCGTGCGAGACGAAGGCGTAATAGCCATCGCCCGGTGAGCTGAACGGTCCCTCCGGCACCAGGAAGTACGGCGGCTTGCCCAGTGCGCGCAGCTTGGCGAAGTCGGCGTGCCTGCCGTCGAGCGGCTGGCCCCAGAAGTCGATCAGCGACAGGTCGATGGGGGCGGAGCTGGCAGCGGGTGTGGTCATTTATGGCAGCCTTCGGCTAGAACATCGTTCTAGCCCTAGTGTGACAGGTCAGCCTAAGTCCCGTCATCGGCGCGAACGGGCGCCCTGGCAGTCGGGCAGCCATCCGCGACTCCGGGATTGCGCGGACGGCTGCCCGAGCCCGGCCGTTACCGGGCTGCCAGTCGCGCCTCGTCCGGCGTCTCGCGCCTGGAGTGGGCGTTCCCCTCTGTCATGATCGCTACGGCCACCGGCGCCGGCACGCCGCTGAGTTCGACGACCGCAGAGGCGATCAGCGACCGGTCAATCGCGAAGACGACCCAGCCGTCGGCAGCCGTCGAAGACACGCTGAGCTGGCCGCCGCTGAGGCGATCCGGGGTGACGCCGGCCATCTCCAGCGCTGCGCCCGCAGCCGTCAGCCGGGCGGCGAGGACGGCTGGCGGCTCGGTTAGCTCCGCGCGCAGCTGAGCGTACGCGGCGGCCATGCCAGCGGTGCGCTCATCGTTGCGGTGCGCTGGCTCGACGGCCACCCAGCCGCATGCCACTGGCACCGGAGCGCGCAGCGTCAGGCTGTAGCCAGCGAGCGGTCCGGTGCCCCCGGCCGAAGCGGTGTTCACCGCCCGCCGATCTGGCCCGGTGTGGCGCCCGTCCGCTGCCGGCTGGCCGTCGGCGGGAGTGGCCGGCTGCGGCACGGTGAGCAGTTCCGGCAGCGGGCCGTCGGGGTGACCGCAGCTGACCGTCACCCGCAGGCCGCTGTCGAGGCCAAGCTCGGCAGCACGGCGCTCGAGGAAGGCTGACAGCAGCATGGGCGGCCAGGCCGCGTTACGCGGCAGCGGGCCGCAGTCGCTGAGGCTGACGCCGCGCCAGGCGGCGAGCAACCGCCCGTCGGCATCGACTGCTTCGACATTCCAGAGTTGCCCGACGGGAACGGGCCCTGGCCGGCTGGCCGCCGGCGCACCTTGCTGGACTGGCGGCGTCATCAGGTTCGGCTTGACGGCAGCCGCCGCGACGACGCCGGTCGCGCCTTCGGTAGCCACGGCGCCGACGGCCGCAGCCGCGCTGCCGACGGCCGCAGCCGCGATGCTGGCGGCTGCCCCGGCGTCCGCCGTGGCGTCCGTATCCGGCTGCGCGTGCTGACGGCGCCAGCCGCGGCGGTTCCGGCGGAACGGCAGCGGTTCCGGCGGCGGTTCCGTGATGCCTTCCATCGCTACTGTCTCGGCTTCCGCCAGGCCGGCCCTCGTCTGCTCGCTGGCCGGAGGCACTGCCTGACCGGGAACGCGCACCGGTGCCGCAAGCATGCGGCCAGGCTCGGCGATGGCCCGGATCTCGACCGGCTGGGCGGTCATGACGCCGGAGAACAGCACGGACTGGCAGCCGGCCAGCCGGACCCTGCGGTGCGGCACGCAGGCCTGCAGCACCTGCAGGACGGCGTCGTTCAGGCCAGGGCTGCCGAGTAGGAAGCCGACTCCGGTGAGCCTGCGGCCGGTGGTGAACCAGGGATGCTCATCCGCGGCACGGGCCAGCGCCCGGCCTGATCGTGCGGTGACCTCGGGCAGCAGCGCGATCCGGCGGAACCGGCCAGACTGGAAGCAAACCGGTCCGTACAGCTCGGCACCGTCAACCAGCCCGGACGGCCCCGCGCCAAGATGCTGCAGCGGGAGCGAACCGGCGGGTGCTGCAGTGGCGGGTGCTGCAGTGGCGGGTGCTGCAGTGGCGGGTGCTGCAGCGGCGGGCGGCAGCTTGTCCGGTCCGTCAGCACAGCTGAACTCCGCCCGCACGTGGTCGACCTGGTAGCAGCTGTCAGCGCAGCGCAGCGCCGCGACGATCGCATCGCCATCCCGCAGCGCGCAGATACGGAGCGCGGCTTGCCTGCTAGCCGGGATGACGACCGGCGAGTCAATCGTCACGTTGGCCAGCCGTCGAAGTGGCCGGCCTGCCAGCACGGACGCCGCCTGCGCAAGCGCTTCGAGCGCGATCGCCGGCGGCAGCACGGGCATCCCGTCGATCCGGTAATCGGTCAGATAGGGATCTGTGGCTAGAGTCAGCGCGGCAGAGCAGACGAGTTCGGCACCCGGATAGTGCACGCTGACCTCACGCAGGAACGCGGCGCCGTCGGCGAGCCCTGCAGCGGCCAGCTCCGCCTGCGTGATGACCGGCGCGGGTGCGGCCGGCAGGCTACCGAGACGGCCATGGACCGCAAGGCTGCCCGGCACGCCCGGAGTTGACATGATCTTGAACAACAGCCTGCTGGCGACGCTGAGGTCGACGGCCTCGGCGCCCGCGGCGGCGAGCTCGTCGGTGAACTCCCGGCGCTCGCCGATGCCGTGAGCAGACCACTCGGGCAGGTCCACGTGCAGAGCCCGGCTGGCGTGGCCGGCGGCCGCCAGCTCTGCCGCCCGGCTGGCCAGCGCGGCGCTGCCGAGCGCATGCAGGCTTGTTCCGGCGAGGCCGTACCGGCTGGCCAAGGTCCCGACAGTGATGATCAGCCTGAGCGGCCGGGCGGCCACCGAGCCGGTCAGCAGGTCAAGGATCGCGGCCTCCTCGCTGACCCTGGCAGTTGCCTCCGGGCCCGCGATCTCCTGCACCAGAACCGGGTTGTCCAGGCCCGCCGCGTGCGCGATCGCCGTCACCGCCCCGAGGCGGCCCTCGATGCGCTCGACGGCTGCGGCCAGGCTCGCCGGGTCATCGATGTCGATGATCTCGTAGCTGACCCGGGCTCCGGCCGACCGCAGCTGCTCGAAGCCCGCAACTAGCTCGGCGTCGTCGTGCTCGCTGGCCCGGCCGATCAGCGCCACCCCGGCGCCGCAGCAGGCGAGTACGTGGGCCAGCGCGAGCCCCGCGCCCCTGGTCGCCCGGGTGATCATGATGACGTCCGCGGCGCCGAGCGCGACGTCGCTCCCGGCCAGCTCTGCTTCGGTGAGGACGGGTTCGCTGGCGGCGCCCGCAGGCCCAAGTACCAGCTCGCGGAAGTTGCCCGGCTCCGCTGACGCGACCGCCGCGACCGCCGCGGGACTTACCGCGGCGTCGGGCACGCGGACGATGGTGATGCCGATGGACGGGTGCTCGGCGTGCAAGCTCGCGAAGAAACCGGTGAAGCTGGCGCTGGTTGTCAGCACCACCAGTTCGCCAGTCGTGATCGCATCCTTGGCGGCGTCGACGGCGGCAGCACAGCACCGCTCGTCGGCTGGGTCGTCGACCACGGCCAGCGTGCGGCCGGCGGTTGGATCGGCGGTGAACGAGCCGCAAAGGTCGGTTAGCACGGTGCTGCGAGCAGCGGAGTAGATGCGCCACGGTCGCGGCGCGCTGCCGGTGGCCGGCCGCGGGACCGGCCGTAGGCCCGCTGCGAAGCATCGGACCCAGGCGCCGAGCCCGGCTGGCTGCGTGATGTCCGGGCTGGTAGGCACGGCGATCCGGGTGCCGGGCGCCTCGCCGCTGGCGATGCCGCGCTCGGCGACGGCGTGGCCGTCTGGGGCCCGCGCAGGCCGGATTGGCGGCGACTCGGGCGCCGGCTCGGTCTGGGTTGCTGCCTGGGTCGGGCGCACTGCCTCGGTCTGGCTTGCTGCCTGGGTCGGGCGCACTGCCTCGGTCTGGCTTGCTGCCTCGGTCGGGCGCACTGGCTCGGTCTGGCTTGCTGCCTCGGTTGCTGGCTCGCTCTCGGGTGCCTGCGACTCGGTGGCGGCCTCAGGCTTAACCACGGTTGCTGGGTGGGCTGCCGCGGCTTCGATCAGCGGATGCGCGGGCAGCCGCCGCTCGAACTCCGTGCGCCGGCCGCAGATGCCGTCGCCTGGGGCGGGCGGCGGGGACTCCCTGTCGGTTTCCTGGGTTTCTGCGCCCGTTATGTGAGCTTCGTGCCCGGCAAATCGACAGGGTGTCGGCGCGTCATTCTCGCCGATGGCGCGGCTCGCCGCGTCTTGTTGCTGTTGTGGCTGCGCGCAGGGGCTGGTGATGAACACCTGCTCGCGCCAGATATCCACGGGCCTGGTCGGCCGCCCCGCGAACAGCGGCAGCGGGTCACCCAGCGCTCCTGCGGCAAACAGCGCAGCGGCGGCCCTCGCGACGCTTGCCGCATCGGCCAGGCCAGGGTTGAGGCTGACCGCGGGCACCTTGGTGAGCTGTGCGGCAGCGGCGAGCAGAGCGTGCCCCGGACCGGTATCCAGCAGCAAGGTGACGTCCTGCGCCCCCGCGGTCAGGGCACCGGCGACGTGGTCAGCGCTGCCGAAGCCGTTGCAGATCAGTTCGATAGCAGCGGCAACCGTGTCGATGTCAGCGCCGGTCATCGTCGAGATCAGCCGGCGCCGGGGCGGACCGAACCGGAAGCGCTGCGCGATCGCGGCACTCAGGGCGGTCGCGGCACTCAGGGCGGTCGCGGCAGCGCCGGCGTCCGACGTCGACTCGCTGCCAGTTACGCTGCCAGGCGTTTGGCGCTCTGCCGACTTGAGCAGGAACTGTGCCCTCAGGTGAGCGATCTCAAGCACTTCGGACTCGCCTAGCGCGCCGGCCCAGGCGAGCCCGGCCAGCACTCCGACGCCGTGGCCGACCGCCGCGGTAGCGTTCACATCGAGTGAGTCCAGCCAGCGCAAAGCGGCGAGGCAGCGGGTTACCGCGGGGCTCAGCGCCGCAGGTGCGGGCTCCTGCTGTGCCGCTCCGGCCGGCTCAGCGGACAGCAGCAGGGTGATCTTGCCGTCTGCGTCGTCCGAGGCGAATATTCCGGGCCGGACTGCGAGCCGCCCGTCAACTAGATAGGGCAGCATGGTGACGGCTTCCCTGGCAAGCAGTGCCAGTTGCTCCTGCCTGGCGGCGACGATGGCGACCCGGACCCGGCCCTGGTTGCCGGCATCCCGGCCGAGCATGCAGGCGAGGTCGTGCAACTCCGCGTCGGAGAGCCAGTCGCCGATCTCGGCGATCCGGGTCAGCACCCGGGCCAGCGCGAACCGGTCGGCCGCGTGCAGCAAGAACGGTGTCGCTGCCGGTGCGGCCGCGAGCTGCGGCTGCGGGCCATCAGTTCCGCGCCTGACGGCCGCTTCGGCGAGCATCGCCCCGGATCTGCCGGTGCGGTCCTGCCGGGCCCGTGCCGCCGGTTCGTGCCGAAGCACGACGTGCAGGTTGCTGCCGCCGATCCCGGTCGAAGACACCGCCGCGAAGCGGGTTCCCTGTTGCCAGTCCCGGGCGGACTTCGGCAGTACAAGGTTCCCGTCACCGTGGGTAATCAGCTCGTGCGGCGACTGCGCCCCGGTGGTGGGCGGCACCACTCCGGTTGATAGCGCGAGCACCGTCTTGATCAGCCCGGCGGCTCCGGCCGCTGCCTTGGCATGGCCGATGTTCGCCTTGACCGAGCCGAGTGCGACCGGATGCTTCGCACCGGCGCGGATCGAGTTCAGGGCGGTCAGCTCCGCTTCATCGGCTGACGGGCTACTTGCCCCGTTTCCCTCGATGAAGTGAATGTCGGCAGGGTCAACTGAGCTGCGTTCGTAGGCGCGCTTCATCGCCAGCAGCTGGCTGCTCGCCTGGGACTGCGCCTCGCCGGGCTTGGCGCCGGCCGAGACGCCCCAGCCCAGGATCTCCGCGTAGACGGGCAGGTCGGCCGCGCGGGCGTCGGCGGCGCGCATGAGCACCACGACGCCGCACCCCTCACCCGGCAGGTATCCGGTGGGATGCTGGTCGTAGACCCGGACGTCGCTGGTCGCCAGCAAGCCCGCCTTGGCCAGCCCGATCAGCTCAAGCGGATCCAGGCTCAGGTCGACGCCGCCCGCGATCGCCATATCCAGGTCGCCCGTCACCAGCGCCGTGCATGCGGACGCGACCGCCTGCAGTGCCGAGGAGCAGGCGCTGTCGACGACATGGCTGGCGCCGCGGAAGCCGAAGAAGCTGCTGATCGTCGTGGCGATCGTGCCCGGCATGCTGCCGGCCAGGGAGAGCCCTCCCATCGGCGGGAACGGGGCAAGGTAGCTGCTCTCAGCGTGCCGCAGCACCGAGCCCGCCTGACTGGGCGGAATTTCCGCGCAGTCCAGCGCGTCCGCTAGCACCCGGCGCACGTACGGCCAGCGAACTCGCAGTGCGTTGGCCCGCGAGATGTCTCCAGCCAGCGTGTTACCGATGATGACGCCAGTGCGGTCCCGGTTCAGGCCGTTGCCTTCGCCGAGCCCGGCGGCTGACAGCGCCCTGGCCGTCGTCTCAAGGGCGAGCCAGTGGGCCGGGTCGGCGGCCAGGTAGGCAGGCTGTTCGATGCCGAATGCCGTGCGCTCGAACTGCCAGCCCTCGATCAGCGCTGCCCTGGTGCTGTAGGTTGCGTCGGAAGTAGCCAAGTCGGCTTGGTAATAGTCGGCCAGGTCGATCCGCGCGGGCGGGAGGCGGCGGAACGACCTGCGGCCGGTCAGCACTGCGTCCAGCAAAGCGGCTGGGTCGTCGGCGTCGGGGAAGCGGCAGGCCAGGCCGACGACGGCGAGTGGCGGGAATGCGCGCGAGAGCCCGGCCTGATCAGTCATGACACCGCCCGGCGTCAGCTGGCCGGATCGTGACGACTCCGGCGGCGAACGCGGCGGCCCTGTCGGGAGCTGCTCCCGCGTCTGCGCGCGCGGCGCGGCACGGGCGATTTCCCGGAGTCCTCTCAGAGCATTCTAGATGAATCGGCTGAATTAAATTCCAGCACCGGCAAGTGTGCATTTTTCCCCCGGATAATGGCCTGTCACCCCATGGGCCCTGCCCAGCCGCGCGGCTCGTCAGGGCGCAGTTAACCCGAGGCTGGCCTGGCCGTGTCCCCGCGGTGGCCGCCCGGCGTGCCCCTGCCGCGACGCGCTATCCCCCGTAGCTGCTGGGTGTCAGGACATTATTTGACGGCCCGGTTGCCTGGTCAAGGAGGAATCCAGGACGCACGGCTTTTCCCGTTCAGCGGCAATTCCCGAACTGCGCAGGCATTATTGCAATTAGGCGCGTGCGGGGCAGTTATGGCTGGTTAGGCCGGTACCGGTTAGCTGGCGAGCTGCACCCGGCTGCACCCGGCTGTGCTGTTGGCGCCGGGGCGTCGCTATTGGCGCACAGTCGTCCGGGCGGGACGGCGTACGCTACCCTGTCCACATGCGTTTTGCCGGGCTGCTCCTTAGCTAGCCGCGCCGACCGCCTGTCGTTGGCGCGGCTGCCCCTCGTGACCGGGGGGCTGTTGTTTTTGTGGCACCGGCCCTCACCGGAATTCGCGAGGAAGTCATGACAGCCGCCGATAACGCGGATCGCTACGATCCGCGCGCGATCCAAGACAAGTGGCAGAACCGCTGGGCCGCGATGGACATCTTCCGGGCCAGCGATGATCCGGCCGATCCGCGGCCGCGAAAATACGTCCTGGACATGTTCCCGTACCCGTCCGGTGACCTGCACATGGGTCACGCTGAGGCGTACGCGCTAGGCGATGCGATGGCGCGGTACTTCACCCTGCGCGGTCACAACGTGCTGCACCCGATCGGCTGGGACGCGTTCGGCTTGCCGGCGGAGAATGCCGCGATCAGGAACAACACCCACCCCGCCGACTGGACATACAAGAACATTGACGTCCAGGCGGCCTCGTTCCGCCAGTACGGCGTGTCGTTCGACTGGTCGCGGCGGCTGCAGACCTGCGACCCGGAGTACTACCGCTGGACGCAGTGGCTCTTCTTGCGGTTCTACGAGCGCGGCCTGGCTTACCGGGCTGACGGCTACGTCAACTGGTGCCCGGTGGACCAGACGGTGCTGGCCAACGAGCAGGTGGTCAACGGCAAATGCGAGCGCTGCGGGTCGGAGGTCATCCGGCGGGTGCTCAGGCAGTGGTACTTCAAGATCACTGAGTACGCGGACCGGCTGCTGTCGGACATGGCCGCGCTGGAAGGCAAGTGGCCGGAGCGGGTGCTGCTGATGCAGCGCAATTGGATTGGCCGCAGCGAGGGCGCCGAGGTCAGCTTCCAGATCGAAGCGCGGGCGGAGCCCGTGATCGTCTTCACGACGCGGCCGGACACGCTTTACGGCGCGACTTTCTTCGTCGTCGCGGCTGACTCGCCGCTGGCTGCTGAGCTCTGCGCGGCTGACCAGCGCGCTGCGCTTGAGTCCTACCTCGCCGACGTCCGGAAGCTGACCGACATCGAGCGGCAGTCGGCCGAGCGGGAGAAGACCGGCGTCTTCCTGGGCCGGCATGCGATCAACCCGGTCAACGGGGAGCGGATTCCGGTCTGGGCTGCCGACTACGTGCTGCCTGACTACGGCACGGGCGCGATCATGGCGGTGCCGGCGCACGACCAGCGCGACCTGGACTTCGCGCGGAAGTTCGGGTTGCCGGTTCGGGTGGTACTGGAGACCGGCGCGCCGGATCCGGCGGTGTCGGGTATCGCCACGCCAGGCGAGGGGACGCTGATCAACTCCGGTCCGCTGGACGGGCTTTCCAAGCAGACGGCCATCGCGAAGATCACCGAGATCCTGACCGGGCGGGGGCTGGGCCGCAGTGCGGTCAACTACCGGCTCCGGGACTGGCTGCTGTCCAGGCAGCGCTTCTGGGGCGCGCCGATCCCAGTCGTCTACTGCGACGGCTGCGGCGAGGTCGCGGTTCCCGACGAGCGGCTGCCGGTGCTACTGCCCGACCTGCGCGGCCAGGAACTCGCGCCGAAGGGCAGCTCGCCGCTGGCGGCGGCGGCCGACTGGGTCAGCACTGAGTGCCCGAAATGCGGTGGGCCGGCCAGCCGCGACACCGACACGATGGACACCTTCGTGGACTCGTCCTGGTACTTCCTGCGCTACTGCTCGCCGCAGTTCGAGCACGGGCCGTTCGAGGTCGAGTCGGTCCGCCGGTGGAGCCCGGTCGACCTGTACGTCGGCGGCGTCGAGCATGCCATCCTGCACTTGCTGTACTCACGCTTCTTCGTCAAGGTCCTGCACGACATGCAGATGCTGGACTTCGCCGAGCCGTTTACCGCGCTGGTGAACCAGGGCCAAGTGATCAACCAGGGCAAGGCGATGTCCAAGTCGCTCGGCAACGGGGTGAACCTCGGCGAGCAGCTAGCCGCCCACGGCGTGGACGCCATCCGGCTGACAATGATCTTCGCGAGCCCGCCCGAGGACGACATCGACTGGGCGGACATGAACCCTGACGCCCTGACGAAGTTCCTGGGCCGGGTCATGCGCGTGGCGGCGGACGTAGCGGGCACCGGCCCGGTTTCCGGCGCTGACGGTGCCGCTGGTGGCGACCTTGACCTGCGCAGGACTACGCACCGGACCGTAGACGACATCACCAGGCTGGTCGAGGGCACCCGGCTGAACGTGGCCGTCGCCAGGCTGATGGAACTCACCAGCGCCGCCCGGCGGGCGATTGACAGCGGGCCGGGGCCTGCCGATCCGGCCGTTCGCGAGGCAGCTGAGGCGCTGGCGATCATGCTGTCGCTGTTCGCCCCGTATACCGCCGAAGAGTGCTGGGAGCTGCTCGGGCACGAGTCATCAGTGGCTCGCGCGCAGTGGCCTGTCATAGATCCGGCTCTGGTGGTCGAGGACACCGTCACCTGCGTCGTCCAAGTCGACGGCAAGGTCAGGGAGCGCCTCGAGGTCGCGGCTGCCGTCAGCCAGGACGAGTTGCGCGAGCTTGCGCTATCCTCACCCGGCGTGCAGCGGGCACTGGCCGGGCGCGCTGTCCGGACCGTGATCGTCCGTCCGCCCAAGCTGGTGAACGTCGTCTCTGCCTAGCTGCTCACCAAGGCTGAGGCCAGACGGACTGCCCGCGGGGCGGCCGACCGCAGGCCCGGCCAGGCGGGCCAGTGCAGCCCGCCTGCCGGACCCGGCCAGCGTTCACACCCGGCCAGCGTTCACACCCGGCGCAGCACCGCCACGACCTTGCCGAGGATCTCGGCCTCGTCACCGGGAATGGGCGTGTACGCAGGGTTGTGCGGCATCAGCCAGACGTGGTCTGCTGATCGCTTGAACGTCTTCACAGTGGCCTCGCCTTCGAGCATCGCAGCGACGATGTCGCCGTTCTCCGCAACCGGCTGCTGGCGCACGACTACCCAGTCCCCATCGGCGATGGCGGCGTTGATCATCGAGTCACCTACGACCTTCAGCAAGAACAGATTGCCCTCACCGACGATCTGCCTGGGCAGCGGGAAGATGTCCTCAATGGCCTCCTCGGCGAGAATCGGGCCGCCAGCGGCGATTCGGCCGATGAGCGGAACGTAGGCCGCCTCCTGCGAGGTGATGTCCATCGGCGCGTCTTCATCCAGCTCCTGCTCCGGCCTGACCGCCGGATGACCGGGCAGCCGGACCTCGACGGTTCGCGGGCGCCCTGCATCGCGCCGGAGATAGCCTTTCCGCTGCAGCGTAGACAACTGGTAGGACACGCTGGAGGTGCTGGTCAGGCCGACTGCCTCGCCGATCTCCCGCATCGACGGGGGGTAGCCGCGGCGCTGCACTGATTCACGGATAACCTGCAGCACCTTCCGTTGCCGCCAGGTCAGCACATGGCCCGGATCAGGCTTGTCGGGCAAGTCGGCCACCACAGCGGGAACGCTGCCCTTGGGTCGGCGACCCGGCTTCCCGCGAGGCCGGTCGGCGCCAGCCGGCGTCTCGGTGAGTTCAAGGTCAATGGTCGGGGCCTCGCGCGCCCCTCCATCGCTGGTCGCATCGCTCATTTCTGGCCTCCGCCTCGGGTGCTGTCGGTTTTCAGCTGGGTCTGCTCTCTGGTGCAGCGGCGCTCAGCCCATGCGTCGCGCCTGCCGCAGTCGGAACTGCACCGGTTCGCGTCGTGCCCGGCCACGGTCCTGCACTGTCGCAGACGACGCTAACGGTTTCGGTCTCAGATCTCAAACATCTGTTCGACCGTGGCCGAAAATGTCGTACCGCTGCGATATCACAGTACCGTAATCCCGTTCGATCGAACGAGATTACGATAGAACAGAGATACGATCGAACTGTCATTCGCTAGATGGAGGGTGTGATGAGCGCACTAACCGCGCGGCGGGCGCCGATCACGGGCACACCAGTAGCCGCTGACACTGATAGTCGCAGCCGCGTACCTCGCTCCGCGTTTGTCGGCCCGGCGGCCGGGCGGCTTCCCGCCGGGCGGGCGGTACACGCTGGCGACGCATTTGAGCCGCGTTCTAGTTCGATCGCGCCCGGTCACGGGCTCGGGGCTGCTGGGCATGGCGTGGCAGTCGGGACGGTGATAGCCCGCCGGGACATCCGCAGCTCGCGTACGCCTGTCCGGCTTACCCGCCGCGGCCGGGCGGTGGTGGCATGCTTCCTGGTGGCAAGCGTGACCATCGGCGTGCTGCTCATCAGCCTGCTGGCGGCCGGCCGGGCGCAGGCTACCAATCGCGGTCAGGCGAGGGCTGGCTATCAGGGCATGCACCAGATCGTCGTGCGGCCGGGCCAGACGTTGTGGTCAATCGCTTCGGCGGCCGAACCGTGGGCCGATACCCGCGTTGTGGTTCAGGAGATCATCACCGCCAACTCGCTGAACGGCGTAACTATCAGTGCCGACCAGCTGCTCTGGGTCCCGCGGTGAGCGAAGTGCCGCGCGGCCGCCGGGATTGGGTCGTGAGTGATGGGTATTGGCCTGAGAAAGGGTAGTTGCCGGGCTTATCCGCAGTTGCGTGAGCCGTGTGCCGAGACACGCCGGCGTGTCTGCCAATTTCCAGGTCACGGCGGCGGCGGCCGTTGCATCCTCTACCAGCAGGTTCCGCTGCGGGGATGGGCGGACTTGCGGATCCGGGGATCCCGGACCACAATATCTAGTAGTTGCACGCTTGTAGTTTTCCTATAGGTTGTGCTTACCAGCAGTTTCTGGATGGCCGGGAGGTGATCGCGTGTACTGCCCGTACTGCCGGCATCCTGACAGCAGGGTCATCGACAGCCGGACTAGCGACGATGGCGCCGCGATCCGCCGTCGGCGCGCTTGCCCGGCCTGCGGGCGGCGGTTCACCACGCAGGAGACGGTCATCCTGACGGTCGCCAAGCGGAGCGGCGTTACCGAGCCATTCAACCGGGACAAAATCATCCGGGGCGTACGCCGCGCCTGTCAGGGCAGGCCGGTGAGCGAGGACCAGCTAGCGCTGCTGGCGCAGCAGGTGGAAGACGCGATCAGGAGCAGGGGCAGTGGCGAGATCCCCTCGCACGAGGTCGGCCTGGCGATCCTCGGCCCGCTCCGGGAGCTCGACGAGGTGGCCTACCTCAGGTTCGCCTCGGTGTACCGGGGATTCGAGTCGCTGGCCGACTTCGAGGACGAGATCGCAGCGCTGCGCGCTGAGCATCTGGATCACTGGCGACCCGAGGATGTGCAGCTTCTTGCCGCCGAGGCCGGGCTGCGAGCCGCAGGGGAGCGCGGTGCGCGGGCATCGGCCGCGGACCGCCCTGCCAAGCATGACGGGCAGCAGCCCGCGTCGGCCAGCTAGACGGGCCGGAACGTAATCACCGGAGGGCTGATGAGGCCTGTGATCGGGTCCGAGGGATCCGCGGAGGGGGAGACATGACCGAGACGGCAAGCGGGTCAGCGGCGCAGGGCAGCAGCAAGCCAGCCAAGGGCCTGACCCTGCGCCGGATCTACACCCGCGACGGCAGCCATCCTTACGACGAGGTCGCCTGGGAGCGGCGCGACGTGGTGATGACCAACTGGCGGGATGGCTCGGTCAACTTCGAGCAGTACGGTGTCGAGTTCCCGGACTTCTGGTCCGTTAACGCGGCGAACATCGTCACGACCAAGTACTTCCGCGGTGCGGTCGGCACGCCGCAGCGCGAGTGGAGCCTGAAGCAACTCGTTGACCGGGTGGTCGGTACCTACGGCGCCGCCGGCCGCGAGCACGGCTACTTCGCTACCGAGCAGGACGCGGAAATCTTCGAGCTGGAGCTGAAGCACGCGCTGATCCACCAGGTCTTCAGCTTCAACTCACCAGTCTGGTTCAACGTGGGCACGACGTCACCGCAGCAGGTTTCTGCCTGCCAGCCCTATGACGCGCCGGTGAGCACGCCGGCCGGGCCGGTCCCGATCGGCAGCCTCGTCAGCTCGAACGCGGTCGGCACGAAGGTGTACGACGCCCACGGCACTACGCGCATCCTGGCCACCAAGGCCAACGGGATCAAGGAGGTCCTGCGGCTGCACACGACGGCCGGTCACGTGCTCGAGGCGACTGCCGATCACCTGGTGTGGCGGGCTGCTGACGCGGACAACGGGGAGTTCACCGTGGCCGGGTTCCTGCGGCCTGGTGACCATCTGCTCTATGTCCAGCCCGACGTCGGCGGGTCGGACCGGACCCTGCTGGACATCAGCAAGATCGAGAACCTCGGCCCCATGGAGGTCTTCGACATCCAGACCGAGAGCGGCGAGTACCTGTCCGGCAACCTGCGGGTGCACAACTGCTTCATCCTGGCTGTCGACGACACGATGGACTCGATCCTCGAGTGGTACCGCGAGGAGGGACTGATCTTCAAGGGCGGATCCGGCGCCGGCGTCAACCTGTCCCGGATCCGGTCGAGCAAGGAGCTGCTGTCGTCGGGCGGCACGGCCAGCGGCCCTGTTTCCTTCATGCGCGGCGCCGATGCCTCCGCGGGCACGATCAAGTCCGGCGGCGCGACCCGCAGGGCAGCGAAGATGGTCGTCCTGGACGTCGATCACCCGGACGTCGAGGAGTTCATCGAGACTAAGGCGCGCGAGGAAGAGAAAATCCGCGTCTTGCGCGATGGCGGCTTTGACATGGACCTCGGTGGCAAGGACATCACCAGCGTCCAGTACCAGAATGCCAACAACTCTGTCCGGGTCTCCGAAGAGTTCATGCGCGCGGTAGAGTCTGGCGGCAAGTTCGATCTGGCAGCCCGGACCACCGGCGAGCCGGTGGCGCAGGTCGAGGCGAGGGATCTGTTCGCCAAGATGGCCAAGGCGGCATGGGAGTGCGCTGACCCTGGCATCCAGTACGACGACACGATCAACAACTGGCACACTTGCCCAGAATCCGGACGTATCACCGCAAGTAACCCGTGTTCCGAGTACGTCCATCTGGACAATTCGTCGTGCAACCTCGCCAGTATCAACCTGCTGAAGTTCCTGCGCTCCGACGACACCTTCGACGTCGAGAGGTTTGAGAAGCTCACCGAGCTCATCATCACGGCGATGGACATCTCCATCTGCTTCGCCGACTTCCCGACCGAGAAGATCACCGAGACGACTCGCGCCTACCGGCAGCTTGGCATCGGGTATGCGAACCTCGGCGCGCTGCTGATGGCGACAGGTCACGCATACGACTCCGACGACGGCAGAGCCATCGCGGCGGCGATCACATCTCTCATGACCGGCACTGCGTACAAGCGGTCAGCGGAACTGGCGGCGGTCGTCGGTCCCTACGAGGGCTACGCGCGCAACGCCACTGCGCACCAGCGAGTCATCGCGAAGCACGCGACGGCCAGCGCGTCGATCAGGCCGCTCGGCAGTATCGACACGCCGGTACTGGCAGCGGCGAACAAGGCCTGGCAGCGATGCATGACGCTAGGTGAGGCAAATGGGTATAGAAATGCGCAGGCCTCGCTACTAGCGCCTACCGGGACAATTGGCCTCATGATGGACTGCGACACCACCGGTGTCGAGCCGGACCTCGCGCTGGTCAAGTTCAAGAAGCTGGTCGGCGGCGGTTCGATGCAGATCGTCAACCAGACGATCCCGCGGGCGCTGAAGAACCTTGGCTACCAGCCGGAGCAGGCTGAGGCCATCGTCGAGTTCATTGCCGAGCACGGACATGTCATCGACGCGCCCGGTCTCCGGCCCGAGCACTATCCGGTATTCGACTGCGCGATGGGCGAGCGCGCCATCAGCCCGATGGGCCACGTCCGGATGATGGCTGCGGTCCAGCCGGCGCTGAGCGGCGCCATCTCGAAGTGCGTGACCGGAGACACCTTGGTTGCCTCTTCCGAAGGCCTCATCCGGATTGGCAGCCTGCATCGCGGTGAGGACGAGGACACGTTCCGCGACGAGATCCTCGAGGTCTCCTCGCTCGACGGGGACAGGAAGACCGACGCGTTCTACTACGGCGGCGTCCGCCCGGTGCGGCGCGTAGTCCTGCGGTCAGGTCACGCGATCACCGGAACTCGTCCGCACCGGCTCCTCGTGGCTGGCGGGGGCGGGCTGGCCTGGAAGTCGCTGGCGGAGATCGAGGTCGGCGATGCGGTGGCCGTGCAGTCCGGTGCCGAGAAGTGGGCGAGCACGCCGCATAGCCTGCTGGGAATCCGCGTCTCGGAGCCGCACGGAAGCCAGAAGAAGATCACCCTTCCGGCGGAGATGAGCTCCGACCTCGCCTTCTTGCTGGGCGCTTATGCGTCCGAAGGGCACACCACCCGTGGCAACTGGACCATCACCATCACGAACTCTGTTCCTGAGGTGCTGGAGCGCGTCCGCGCTGCCTGGCGGATTGTCTTCGGCCTGGAGGCGCGGATTACCGCCGATCCGGGCAAGTGCCCCTCCGTGGTAGTCGCCTCCAAGTCCGCCGTGGAGTTCATGGCGGCGCTGGGCTGTGGCACTCGTTCGTCAGACAAGCGGATCCCTGACGCGATACTTCGATCGCCGCGCGAAATGGTGCTGGCATTCCTTCAAGGCCTAGCTCTGGACGCGTACGTTACCTTCAGCGCGGCTCCGAAATGGGCAATCTGCCTCGACAGTCCGGCCCTGCTGGACGACCTGCAGGCAGTCATGACGAACCTGGGAGTTCTGCACGGCAGGGTCACCAAGTACAACAAGGAGTACAGCAAGACATACGGCGAGGTCTACGCGGCAGGACTGCAGGGGCAGCTCATGGTCAGCCTGGTGCCGTTCCTTGAGCCAGACAAGGCGGCAAGAGCCGCCGAGTACCTGCAGCGGGACTGTTCAGCCGGAACGGCCGACGTGGTTCCCGGCATCGGCGGCAAGAACCTCTATCAGCTCATCCCGATGACCCCGCCAGGAACCGAGCAGGGTCGTAGCTGGCGCAACGATTTCACCTTCCTGCTGGATGCGCGCACCCAGCACGTCACGCGCCGGACGGTCGAGCGCGTATCCACGCTTCCCGGTGTCGTGCTGCCGGATTGGCTTCAGCAGGTCATCGACGGCAACTTGCACTTCTCGCCGGTCGAATCGGTCATCGATGCTGGCGAGGCTGAGGTTTTCGACCTCTCCGTGCCAGTGACGCACGCCTTCGTCGGTAACGGCATCGTCAACCACAACACGGTGAACTTGCCGGAGTCGGCGACGGTCGAGGACATCGAGAAGATCTACTTCGAGGGGTGGAAGCTGGGTCTCAAGGCTTTGGCGATCTACCGGGACAACTGCAAGGTCGGCCAGCCGCTGTCGGTGGCGAAGAAGAAGGCTGCCGAGGTCGCCGAGCCTGCCACGCCGCATGACATTCGCCCGGTGCGCCGTCGGCTGCCGCGCAAGCGGTCCGCAACGGTGACCCGGTTCTCGGTGGCGGGCGCTGAAGGTTACATGACCGCGTCGAGCTATCCCGATGACGGCATCGGCGAGGTCTTCCTCAAGCTCGGCAAGCAGGGTTCCACGTTGGCGGGCGTCATGGACGCCTTCTCGATCGCGATCTCGGTCGGCCTGCAGTACGGCATCCCGCTGGAGTCCTACGTCGCCAAGTTCACCAACATGCGGTTCGATCCGGCCGGTATCACCGACGACCCGGACATCCGGATGGCGACCTCGGTGATGGACTACATTTTCCGCCGACTGGCCCTCGACCACCTGTCCTACGAAGAGCGGGGCGAGCTGGGCATCCTGACGACCGAGGAGCGCACCGCTCAGCTGAACGGCGAGGACCACGCACCCGCCGCGGACGACCTTGACCCTGAGGAACTGGCGCAGTCCGTGCCAGTCGAGAAGGCCCGGGCTCAGCCTGAAGCCCCGTCCCGGCGCGAGACCTCGGCACGCGTCTCGGCGCCGCCACCGGGTCCGCGGAGTTCCACCGAGCTGATCGAGTCGCAGCAGGGACGGGTAGCGGATGCTCCGCTGTGCCTGACCTGCGGCACGAAGATGCGTCCGGCCGGAAGCTGCTACGTCTGCGAGGGCTGCGGCTCGACCAGCGGCTGCAGTTAGAAGCGGACATCGTTCGACGGAGTTTGCCCAGCTCAGGCGGGGTCTAGCCGCTCAGGTTGCGCCCCGCCTGAGTGCTCTTCAGGCGTCGCTCGTCGCATCAGATGCAACGAGTTGGTTTGTGGCGCTCTTGTCGTGCGGAGCGGACGACCTGTGAGCGACGGACAGCCCGAAACCTGCTAAATGAATGCACTAAATGTGCTAACGCGAGCTGCGATTAGATAGTTTAGCAGGTTGATTGGGGGATTCGTTGCGCAGCTTCGCTGACCTTGACGCGCTGATCGGCCTAGTGCCCGCTCAGGTTGTCGCACGGCTCAGCGCTATCGATATCGGCCGGGGCTCGGAGGCGCTCTACCGCGACCAGATGCCAGGGCTGCTTACCGAACTCGCCGACCGCGC